>CALWGN010000207.1 GCA_944380055.1 uncultured Lachnospiraceae bacterium | reverse complement strand
CTATATACAAGAATTATTAATAACATAATACAAAAAAATCCGATTAACAACTCTAATTTGTATTTTCTTTTCATAGACACATTTCCCCCTTAGCTTGTACACAATATAAAGATACAAAAATATAAATAAGCGATGAATACTTATTTTTCCATAATTGTGCCTTATTACTAATATATGTCTATAATTGAATTTTTAGTACAACAAAAAGTGGTATTAATAAATACACCATACTTTAGTATACTTATTAATACCACTTTTTAAATACCCAGAGTGCCGTCTCCTACTGGTTTGACGCCTAGCAAAGCTAGGTGGGCAACCGCAATTATACTTCTGCCTTCCACTGCAAACGGAGGCCTGACATCCATATAATAATCTAGGAATCCCGTGTTATGTCATGTAGGTTCAAAATAGTAGGAACCTCGAACACCCCAGGATATTCTGATATCAAAAATATCTTTGTAATTTTACTTTCTTTTCTCTCTTGCATTTATTATATCCTATGATGAGAAAAAAATCAATAAAAATTACTGGTAATTTCTTGTAAGAATTTTTAAAGGCTTTCTGGACCAAATCCTTCTGGAAAAAGTTCCTCTAATATATACTCTTTATACTCATTTTTAGATTTTGCTACCACAATTTTTAATTCTTTTGGATTAGCAAATTCTCTCATTACTTGTCTGCACATACCGCAAGGGTAACAATATTTGGAAATTTTTTCTTTTCCTCCCACAACTACAATTAGCTTCAATTTTTTTACTCCTTCACTAACTGCTTTAAATATAGCAACTCGTTCTGCACATAACCCAGCAGGATAGCTTGCATTTTCAATATTGCATCCTGTAAATATTTGATTATCTTCACATAAAACAGCACATCCAACTTTAAAATGAGAATAGGGTACATATGCTTTTTCCCTTGCATGTAATGCTTTTTCAATTAAATCTTCTATTATTTGCTTCATGGTCCCCTCCCTAAACTTTTACTACCTAAAGGTTACAATTTCCTATAATTAAATAATAGGGCAATGTACATTGCCCTATAAAACTAAAATCGATTTCTTCTGTTATTATGTTTATTCTTTTGTAATACAATTAGAATTAATATAATACAAACTATAACAATAACTAATACAATAATCAACAATACAACATTAGAATTAAATGTGTCTAAAGCATCACTAGTATAGCTTTCTTCAAGACTATTTGATGCACTTTGTTCTACTACATCATTATTTCCATCACCATTTTTATATGATTTTGTCGTTACTTCTATCGTTGTTTCCTCTGTTGCCATGCTTTCAGCTTTTGTTGTCGCTTCCTCTGTATCTTCTATTGGTTTAGATGGATCATGATTTGTTAAATAATCATTGCATACATAATAAATCGTACCTGAAACTTCAATTTTACTCCAGTCTCCATAAGTAGCTATACGTTCAACTGATGAACCTTTTTGTAAAATACCTTTTTCTAACGCATATATACTTGGAAATTCACGTATTTTAACATTTCCTGTTGCCCATACCGTTTCCTTTTGTTCTTTCCATACAACAGGCTCCATCTTACCAGATGCAATTCCAAATCCATATTCTAAAATAATAGATGTATCATTATAAAATTCATCATCATTTGATTTCATTATAACGGAAATTAATGTTCTTCCATCTCTTGTAGCTGCTGTTAATAATGTTCTTCCTGCTAAAACAGTTCTTCCTGTCTTTCCTGCAAATACACCTTCACATTCATAACTACCATTTACCATTTTGTGTCCCATTTGTAAATTTCTAGCAGCTGTTTTATTTGTCTGACCAATCGTATAATTTGCAGTGGAAACAATTTTTTTAAAGACTTTATTTTCTAATCCTGCTTTAAAAATCATTGCCATATCATATGGAGTTGTATAGTGATTTTCATCATCCAAGCCATGCGCATTGACAAAATTACTATTAATAGCTCCTACTTCTTTTGCCTTCTCATTCATTAATTTAGCAAACTCTTTTACACTACCTGCTGTATATTCTGCTAATGCATTGGAACATTCATTGGCAGAAGAAAGCATCATACCATATAAAACATCTTTTACTGACATTTGCTCTCCTATTTGGGCAATTGGTGGTAATGTAGAGCTATCTGCTGTTAATGAATTAATTGCTTCCTCTGAAAATGTAATTGTATCATTCATATTGTAATCTTCTTCTAATACTACCAAAGCTGTTAAGGCTTTTGTAATACTAGCTGGGTGAAAGCGTTCATTCATATTTTTTTGTATAATTACTTCCCCTGTATCTGCATCTATCACACAATATCCTTCTGCTGATACATCTGGACCATTTAAATCTTCTTTTGCAAAACTGTTTGTAGAATATGCAAGGATAGATGCCATACATATACAAACACTTAAAAATATATTTAAAATTTTATGTTTTCTTTTTATCATTTTTTACCTCGTAATTTTATATAGTTTTTCATCCGTTTTATCTATGAAATATAAATATTTTTTAAACATCTTCTATGACGAAAATGATAAATATCTATTAAAGTATTATTCTCTCAATAAAAATTATACTCATACTCTATATCCTTTTGTATTATATATGAAAATGTTACTTATATCAACTATATTTTTTACATTTTTGAAATATTTCTGTAATATTCTTTTTATGTACTACTAATTTTATAAGATTGCAAATAGAACAAAGTAGACAAGTTCGCCTCGGACTCTCTATATCATAAAAAAGACCTAAAAACTTTGATTTCTCAATGTTTCTAGATCTTTTAACATAGTATCACTATTTAATATTTATTTCATGCTAATTATTTATCATTTATCATTTGCTATTTGCTATTTGTTATCTCTTAATCCTTTAATTGCTTTAAATAAATTAATTGGATTTCCATATCGAAGAGTTCCCATACGATATAATTTAGCTCCTAATATACCTACTAATCCAACACTTACATATAAAATAACAGCAGATACTACAATTTCCCATGTAGCAACTTCTCCCATTGCAACACGTGAAAACATAGCACTATAAGAACTAATTGGTAAGAAGGAGGCTACTTTCATAAAAATACCATCTACGTTTGATAATTGGAATAATACTACAAAGTATACAATCATAATTACCATCTGAATGCTACTTGCTGATTTATTAATATCTTCTGTCTTTGATACTAATGCACCGATTGCTCCATAAATAAATGCATAGAATAAGTATCCACCAATACCAAAAATTGCAAATACAATCAATACATTATTTGGTATATTTAAAAACATATCTAACATCTGTGCAATATCGCCCCAGTTAGCACGATTTATTCGATATGCAAATACAGTTAATCCTAAAATAATACCAATTTGGAATACACTTGCAATAGCTCCTGCTATTACTTTACCAAATAATAAAGCATTTGGATTTGTACTTGTCACTAATACTTCAATAGAACGATTGCTTTTTTCTGTTGTTACAGAGGTAGCAATCATAACTCCATATGTAACAATCATAATAAATATTACAATAACTAATACATAACAATACCAATAATTTTGCGTACTGTCTTTTCCTAATATAACATCATTGCCTATAATAGGTGTTTGATACATAGTTTCTATTTCTTCAAAATCAATTCCATTGGCTTCACAGTAAGCCATTCGGTTTAAATAAGATAATGCTTTTGAAAATGTTTCGCTTGTTGTATCTGTTATTGTTTTATTATTTACTACATAGTCAAAATTGGTTTGAGATTGAATAATAAAACCACTTTTGGCTGTTTCATTTTTTACTTGTTCTTTGACTTCATCTTCACTTTCTACAAAATTCCAATTATATCCTGGCATCATTTGTATAAGAACTTGCTCATCTATAATTACTTTGGCTTTGTCATACACAACAAATGTTTCTTTTTCTTCATTATTCTGTTCTGTACTAGTGCTATCATCTCCCTGATTATCTCCAGATAAATCAATAAAATTAGGAATAAACATACTACCAGTTAATAAAAGTGCCAATAAAATTGTAGCTATCATAAAGGATTTATTTTTTATATAGCTCATTAATTCAAATTCTAATACAGTTAAAAATTTTTTCATTATTCTTCACCCGCCTTTTCTACAAAGATATCATTTAATGATGGCTCATAAATACCAAAATGTTCTATATCAATATCTGAGTTATTTAAAGCTACTAGTAGATCTTTTCTTGTTACTCCTTCTTTTAACTCTAAAATAAGAGTATGCTTATTTTTACTTACTCGCTTTATATAATCATTAAATTCACTGGATATCTTTTCTTCTAATTGAATCAAAGAATAATTTAATGCACTTAGCACTAACGAATTTTTCCCAAACTCTCTTTTAATTTCCTTTAACTTTCCATCTAAAACTACTTCTCCATGATTAATAATAGTTATATTTTCACAAAACTCTTCTACATAACTCATTTGATGGCTAGAGAAAATTACAATTTTATTATCTTTAATTAACTCTTCTACTACATCCTTTAAAATCTGAGAATTTACAGGATCTAAACCACTAAAAGGCTCATCTAAAATAATAATTTCCGGATTGGCTACTAATGTAGAAGCTAATTGCACTTTTTGTTGATTCCCTTTTGATAATGTTTCTAGTTTTCTATTTTCGTATTCTTCTACCTCTAAACGCTTTAACCACTTTTTAGCATTTTCCTTTGCTTCTTTCTTTGGTACACCGCG
>CALWGN010000206.1 GCA_944380055.1 uncultured Lachnospiraceae bacterium | reverse complement strand
AATTGCTATTGAGGGGAAAATAATATGGAGAAAAAGAAAAAACCTGATATTCGTTTTCGTGAATTTAGTGATGATTGGGAACAGCGTAAGTTGGGAGAACTTGTACAAATAACAATGGGACAATCCCCTAATGGGGAAACCTATTCTGAGGAACCTAGTGATTATATTCTTGTACAAGGTAATGCAGATTTACATAATGGATGGGTGAAACCGAGAATATGGACAACACAAATCACTAAAAAAGCAGATGCTGGTGATTTGATTATGAGTGTACGAGCACCTGCTGGAGCAATAGGAAAAACCTCCTATGATGTAGTAATTGGACGCGGTGTAGCAGCAATAAAAGGAAACGAATTTATATATCAGCTACTCGTAAAAATGAATAGTGAAGGCTTTTGGAATACACTTTCTTGTGGCTCTACATTTGAATCTCTAACTTCAGATAATATAAGAAATGCTAAAATTATTTTTCCAAAACAAAATGAACAAGAAAAAATAGGGGATTACTTCCAACATCTTGACAACCTCATTACTCTTCATCATCGTAAGCAAAACTTGAAAAAAACATATATTTAGCCACTATTTTACACTTGTATTTTATATAAATTTCTCTATTTTATATAAAATACATACAATAATTTTTATTCATAACCAACTTATTACAGGTAAAGGAAAAATTTTTCCTTATAAAACCTTAATATAACACAAAGGAGAAGATTTTTATGGTATTTAATCGTGAATCCGATTTTGAAGAAGCACTTATTCATGTATTATTTCAAAATGGGTGGGAAAAAAATGTTATCAAATATCCAACAGAAAAGGATCTAATCGAAAATTGGGCAAACATTCTCTTTGAAAATAACAATAACATTAACCGTTTAAATAATTGTAGGTTAACTGAAGGGGAGATGCAACAAATTATGGAACAAATTGCTACTCTTCGTACACCATTAAAATTAAATGAATTTATTAATGGAACTAGCGTTACTATTATTCGTGACAATCCAGAGGATACTTTGCATTTTGGCAAAGCTGTTAGCCTAAAAATTTATGATAGAAAAGAAATAGCTGCTGGTCAAAGTCGATATCAAATTGTACAACAACCTATATTTACTAGAAAATCTAAATTATTAAATGATAGACGTGGAGATTTAATGCTATTAATTAATGGGATGCCCGTAATCCATTTAGAATTAAAAAGAAGTGGAATCCCTATTTCACAGGCTTGTGAACAAATTAAAAAGTATTCTTACGAAGGAATTTTTACTGGACTTTTCTCTCTTATTCAAATTTTTGTTGCTATGACACCAGAAGAAACCCTTTATTTTGCAAATCCAGGTCCCGATGCTACATTTAATTCCGATTTCTTTTTTCACTGGGCAGACTTTAACAATGAACCTATGAATAACTGGAAAGATATTGCCTCTCATTTTATTTCTATTCCAATGGCTCATGAGCTAATTGGGTATTATACGGTTGCTGACTCTTCCGATGGAGTTCTAAAGGTAATGAGAAGCTATCAATATTATGCTGCCAATGCAATTTCTGACCGTGTTTCAAAGATGAATTGGGATGATAAAAATCAGCTAGGAGGTTATGTGTGGCATACTACTGGCTCTGGAAAAACTATGACTAGCTTTAAATCTGCTCAATTAATTGCTTCCTCACAAAAAGCAGATAAGGTTATATTTCTCACAGACCGAATTGAACTTGGTACGCAATCCTTCAATGAATATCGCTCCTTTGCCAATGACAATGAATCTGTTCAATCCACAGAAAATACGACTGTCCTTATCTCTAAATTAAAGTCATCTGACTATAATGATACACTTATTGTAACTTCCATTCAAAAAATGAGCAATATACAAAAAGAGGAGCATGAGCTAAACTTACATGATATTGAAACTATTGGCAACAAACGGATTGTGTTTATTGTAGATGAAGCACATCGTTCTACCTTTGGTGATATGCTTTTTACTATCAAACAAACATTTCCAAGAGCAATATTTTTTGGTTTTACAGGCACTCCTATTGAAGATGAAAATAAAAAGAACGATAACACAACTTCTACTATTTTTGGAAATGAACTTCATCGTTATAGCATTTCCCACGGGATTGGGGATGGCAATGTATTAGGGTTTGATATCTATAAAATCCTTACCTATCAGGATAGAGAGGTACGAAAAGCAGTTGCCCTTCATCAAGCCAAAGCTACCTCTGTGGAGGAAGCTCAAAATGATCCGAAAAAAGCGTCTGTTTACTTTAAATATATGGATAAAAGTCAAATTTCAATGGCAGGAATTATTCATTCAGATAAATCTTATACGAAAGGTATTGAAGATTTTATTCCAGACAGCCAATATGAGACAGGTGAATATCGTTTAAGTGTTGTAAATGATATAAAAAATAATTGGAATACTCTTAGTCACTCACATAACACTATTTTTCATGCTATATTAGCTACTAGCAGTATTTCAGAGTCTATTGAATACTATCGTTTATTCAAAAAGGAAATGCCAACACTAAAAACAACCTGTTTATTTGACCCTCATATTGATAATAATAAAGGCTTTCAGTTAAAAGAAGATGGACTATTAGAAATTATTGACGATTATAACAATAGATATGATACAAAATTTTCTATTCCGACTCACGCCTTGTTTAAGAAAGATATTTCTCTTCGCTTAGCTC
The DNA here is from genome assembly GCA_944380055.1 of uncultured Lachnospiraceae bacterium. Taxonomy (GTDB): domain Bacteria; phylum Bacillota; class Clostridia; order Lachnospirales; family Lachnospiraceae; genus Fimimorpha. The sequence continues at coordinate 4,515 of CALWGN010000206.1, read as the reverse complement.
ACAAGGAAGTTTATAAACGGATTGAAAAAACACCTGAAAAACAGTTGGATTTATTAATTGTTGTAGACCAAATGCTTACAGGTTTTGACTCAAAATGGATTAATACATTATATTTAGATAAGATGTTAAAATACGAAAATATTATTCAAGCATTTTCACGTACTAACCGTCTATTTGGTCATGAGAAACCTTTTGGTATTATTCGATATTATCGCCGACCACATACGATGGAACGTGATATCTCTCGTGCAATTAAACTTTATTCTGGAGATAGACCTCTTGGATTATTTGTTGATAAATTACCATTAAACTTAAAAAAGCTAAATATGCTTTATGAAGAAATCAATGATTTATTTATTAATGCAAGGATTCCAGATTTTGACCATTTACCAGAAGATTCTTCCGAAAAAGGAAAGTTTGTTTCTCTTTTTAATGAGTTTAATTCTGTTTTAGACTGTGCCAAAATTCAAGGTTTTCGATGGGATAATTCCACTTATCATTTTATGGATGAAAATTCCAACGAAACCACTCAAATTTCAATTATATTTAATGAAACCAACTATCTTATTTTAGCACAACGTTATAAAGAGCTTTCCCTTTCTAACAGAATAGATGACCATACTTCTATAAAAGAAAGTGATAGCCCTTATGATTTAGTAAGTTATATTACAGAAGTTGATACTGGTATTATTAATGCAGAATATATGAATAGTAGATTTGAAATTTATCGTAAGGAACTTTTAAAAGAGGGAATTTCTAAAGAAGCAGTAGAAAAAGCTTTAAATGAGCTTCATAAAACCTTTGCCACATTAACATTAGAAGAACAGCACTACGCAAATATCTTTTTACATGATGTACAACGTGGTGATATTACCATTGAAGAAGGGAAAACACTTCGTGATTATATTACAGAATATCAATGTCAACAACAAGAGGATAATATTCATCGTTTTGCCTCCCTATTAGGTCTTTATGAAGAAAAGTTGCGTGAGCTTATGCAACTACACCTTACAGAATCCAATATTAATGAATTTGGCCGCTTAGATGATTTGAAAAAAACCGTTGATAAAACAAAAGCAAAACAATTTTTTGAAGAAAGAGAACAAATCTCACTTTCTCCACTAAAAATAAACATGAAAATAGATAAAATTCTGCGAGAATTTATTTTATCTGGCGGATTTGACATTAACAGCTATTACTCTATACCTATTTCATAATTTTGATTTCAGCGTAAGTCATTCTATTATTTATAGGAGGAAATATTATGTTGAATGAAATAACCTGTACTGATTTATTTTGTGATTACTATGCACGTTGGATTATGATTTATAAAAAAGATGCTGTTCGACCAGTTACATTAAATAAATATTCTATGACCCACCAATGGGTTGAGCAACTTGCTCCCAATCTAAAGTTATGTGACTTAAACAGAATGGCATATCAACAGCTTCTAAATGAATATGCTTTGTATCACGAAAAGCAAACTACCATGGATTTTCACCATCAATTAAAGGGAGCTATCTTAGATGCTGTTGATGAAGGGCTAATTGATCGGGATCCTACAAGAAAGGCAATTATAAAGGGTAAGCTACCTAAGACTAAAAAGATTAAATATTTAAACCAATTTGAGCTACATACACTATTAAATAGTTTAGATTTAGGCTCTGAAATAACTTGGGATTGGTTTATTCTTTTGGTTGCTAAAACAGGAATGAGATTTTCGGAAGCGTTAGCACTGACTCCTTCTGATTTTGATTTTGCCCGCCAAACACTCTCTGTAAGTAAAACTTGGGATTACAAAGGAGATGGCGGGTTCCTCCCTACAAAAAATAAGTCATCTATAAGAAAAATCCAGCTGGATTGGCAAACGGTAATACAATTTTCCCAGCTTGTGAAAAATCTTCCTGAGAATGAACCTATTTTTGTTCAGAAGCAAATATATAACTCTACCATTAATGATTTGCTAGAACGATACTGTAAGCGTGTAAACATACCAGTTATATCTATCCATGGTTTACGACATACTCACGCATCGATTTTATTATTTGCTGGGGTATCCATTGCCAGTGTTGCTCGCCGTTTGGGTCACGCTAGTATTACTACTACACAAAAAACGTACCTACATATTATTCAGGAGCTGGAAAATAAAGACGTAGATTTAGTCATGCGTTCTCTTTCAGGATTAAGTTAATTTACATTAATGAATGGCTTACGTTGATAATATAGCAAAATAACTTTATATTTCCTTCTCTTCTTCTCTTTTCCCTGTTAGCAAAATACCTGCTACCAACGCAGTAAATGGTGCAACCGTAACTAAACCAAAACTTCCTACTACAGTATCTAATATTTCCGCTGCTACATATTTATAATTTAAAATATGGTCAATTGGTGTTCCTTGTGCCATAAATACCATTAGAAGAGCAATATACCCACCAGAATATGCTAATAACAGTGTAGTTGTCATCGTTCCCATAGCTGCTTTACCTACATTAATTCCTGATTTTGTCGCCTCTCTCCAACCGATGGTTGGCTTTTTTTGCACTACTTCATAAATGGCAGATGTTATATCAACAGATAAATCCATCATTGCCCCTGAAGCACCAATAAAAATCCCACTCATAAAAATAGCAGTTAAATTTAAATTTTGATACCCACTATATAATAGTGACTCAGAATCACTCATAACTGCCCCATGAATTTTAAATAAATCCGTAAAAACAATTCCAAGTATAGCAGTTGTTACAATACCAAGCAATGAGCCAAGAGTAGCAGCTATTGTACGTCTTTCAAATCCGTATACAAACAAAATGATAATACCAGTTAATAATATAGTAATTGCTATACCTACCCAAACTGGGTTCATTCCATTTAAATAAGCTGGTACTAGCACCTTCCATATCATCAAAATAGTAATGACAAAAGAATAAATAGACTGTAACCCATTTTTTCCTGCAAATAAAATTAGAAAGATGGCAAATATAATAAGTAAAATAAATTCTTTGTCTAAGCGATAATGGTCTGACATAATGACAGATGCAATTTCTCCATTGTTTTCGCTAATAGTAACTAACGCTCTATCTCCAACTTGGTATATTTTATCTTTTTCTAATGAGCCACTTAGAAAATTAACGCCTTCTATTTCCTGTCCTTTAAATTTTCCATTTTCTACTTCTAGTATACAAGTTTGCTCTCCTGATTGAATAAGTCCAGAATTTTTAATCATAGAATTATCAACGGAAATAACTGTTCCTACTGCTCTCTCTGTGCCTTGATAAATAATGGCATCCTCATAGCCCGTTGGTAGGGCTATAAGGATACCTATAATAACAAATCCAATGAAAGTAGTAATAAGAAACTTTTTATGTTTTTTAATGAAATCTTTCATTTATTATTCTACTCCTGTCAACATGGCTAATTTATTAAAAATGTCTGTATTGTCATAATAACCATCAAAGATTTCCGCTCCATCGCCTTTTACTAATACTTCTACTGGAAGCCCTGTGTGGGCATAAGAGCCAAAGTTAATTCCACTTTTATTATTTAAAATATGTGTAATTGTAACAGTCAATGGTTCATAACTACCATATAAAATGTATTCTTCTTGTGAAAACTCTTGTTCCTCTCCAGTACGGCTCATTGTCTCTTCATAAGCCACTTTTAAGTTATCATATTCATATTGTGTCATAACCAATGCTCCGGTATCTTCTGAATCTGGATGGGAGTCTGCATTATCTTTTTGTGAAGTACCATCAGTTCCATTACCTGTTGGCACTTCAAGGCCAAATAGCTTTGTAATATCTTTCATTACTGTATCAAAATCAGTCTTATTTTCTTTATAACTAGCTACATATTGTTCATCAAATTTTGCATAAGAAATTTTTTGACTATCCATATTTTGTAAAAATGTATCATAGTTAGTACCAGCATATCCAATAGTTAAACCACCTGTTTCATGATCTCCTGTTACGATAATTAGTGTTTCGTCCGGATGTTCATTGTAAAACTCAACTGCTTCTTTTACTGCATTATCAAGAGCAATTGTATCTTGAATAGTAGATGCAGCATCATTAGCATGACAGGCCCAGTCAATTTTTCCACCTTCTACCATCATAAAAAATCCAATGTCATTATCTAATACTTCAATTCCCTTTTTTACATAGTCTGCAAGTGCCCATTGCCCTTCTTCTAAATCAATTTCATATGGAATAGAATCTCCATCTGCCAAATTTTCTTCTATAACAATTACCTTACCATCTTCTGAAGTTAGCCCCTCTGCTTCCTGTTGAGTCTTAACAACTTTATATCCCGCCTCTTCTGCTAATGTATACAAATCTTCTTGGTCTTTATTTTTTCCAGTTGTTTGTTTTAAATTACCACCCGCAAAATAATCAAAATTACTTTCAATTAGCTCTAATCCTATTTCATAATAGCTATTTCTTGACGCTTGATGTGCATAAACTGCTGCTACTGAAGTATGCTTTAAATTCACACATGACACAATTCCAATCTTATAAT
>CALWGN010000205.1 GCA_944380055.1 uncultured Lachnospiraceae bacterium | reverse complement strand
ACACTACAAGAAAACAAAAGTACATTAGAAGAACAAGAAAAACAATACTTAGAAAATAAAGAAGAAGCAGAAAGTAAATTAAAGGAAGCAGAAGAAGAGATACAAAAGGCAGAAGAAGAATTAGAACAGTTGGAAATGCCTAAGTGGTATGTAACTGATAGGGATAGCTTAGCAGGTTATAGTGAATTAGGACAAAATGCAGACCGAATTGGAGCAATTGGAAAAGTTTTTCCACTTATATTTTTCTTAGTGGCAGCATTAGTTAGCTTAACAACAATGACCCGAATGGTAGAAGAACAAAGACTTCAAATAGGAACAATGAAAGCATTAGGTTACTCAAAAGGACAAGTAGCTTTAAAATATATTGTATATGCATTAAGTGCAACATTAGGTGGTAGCTTGCTAGGAGTATTAGTAGGAGAAAAAATATTTCCGTATATTATTGTGTATGCATATAAAATTATGTATCCAAACTTTAATAATATTAAAATTCCTTACGAATTAGAATATTCTCTTACAGCAACATCAATGGCATTATGTTCTACATTATTAGCAACAGCAGCAGCTTGTTACAAAGAATTAATGGAGATGCCATCTCAATTAATGAGACCTGAAACACCAAAAAGTGGAAAAAGAGTATTGCTTGAAAAAATACCATTTATATGGAAGCATTTAAGTTTTACATATAAGTCAACATTTCGTAATTTATTCCGTTATAAAAAACGATTTTTTATGACTGTTTTTGGTATTGCAAGCTGTATGGCATTAATTGTAGTAGGATTTGGAGTGAGAGACTCTATTGTACATATTGGAGATATGCAATATGATAGAATCCAGACATATCAAGCAACATTAGCACTGGATGAGGAGATAACAGAAGAAGAAAAAGCAGAAATAAATAATTATTTAGATGCTTCACAAGATATATATGGAAGAAAAAGTGTATACTTAAAATCTTATGATGTAATGGCAAATGGAACAACAAAATCAGCTTATGTAACAGTTCCTGAAACGATGGAAGATATGGATTTATATTTTGAATTTGCTTCTCGTACAACAAAGGAAACATTTGAACTTAGTGATACAGGAGTATTAATTTCTGAGCAGTTAGCAAGATTTTTAGGTGTAGAACAAGGAGATAATATTTCCATAAAAACAGGTACAGAAACAAAAGAAGTAGCAGTTGATGGAGTGATTGAAAATTACATGATGCACTATATTTATATGTCACCAACGTTATATAATAAACTGTATGGTGAGGAACCTATTTATCAATCCATGCTATTATTATGTAATGATTCTGATGCTGCTCACGAAAAGATAGGTAGCGATTTGTTAGAATATTCAGGTGTGGTTGGCATTCAATTTATAAGCGAAGCCAAAGGACAAATTGAAGATATGCTAGGTGCATTAAATATTGTAGTATATGTTCTTATTTTATCTGCAGGATTACTAGCATTTATCGTTTTATATAATTTAAATAATATCAATATTAATGAAAGAAAGAGAGAATTAGCAACGATTAAAGTGCTAGGATTCTATGATAAAGAAGTGGCTTCTTATGTGTATCGTGAAAATGTATTTTTAACTATTATTGGCACAGTAGCAGGAGCATTTTTAGGAATTGTGCTTCATCGATATATTATTACAACAATAGAAGTAGATATGGTTATGTTTGCTCGTATTATAACGGGACAAAGTTTTATTATTAGTGGATTATTAACCATTGTATTCTCAGCTTTTGTTAACTGGGTTATGTATTATAAGCTAAAGAAAATAAATATGGTAGAATCATTAAAAAGTGTAGAATAAAGTAGAGGGAAGATATCGGTGCTAGGTATCTTCCCTTTTTGTCTTATATATGGGAGGTACTGGTAAAAATATATAGTGGAAAGAATAAAAAAGATATGATAGAATAAAAAAATATTTGCAAAATACTATGACAAATGATTATAATTACAAAAGTAAAAGAAAGGAAGTAATAAATGGAAAAAAAGGGGAATGTATGGGCGTTATTGCCTATTTTAGTATTTTTAGTTTTGTTTGTTGGTATAGGGATAATTTCAGGTGATTTTTATGCAATGCCAATTACCGTTGGATTTTTAATTGCTCTTATTGTAGCGTTTATGCAAAATCGTAAAAAAACTTTTGATGAAAAACTTAGCATTATGGCAAAGGGTGCTGGTGAAGAAAATATTATGATTATGTGCCTCATTTTTATTTTAGCAGGAGCATTTGCAGGTGCAGTAGAGGCAGCAGGTGGTGTAGAAAGCACAGTAAATTTAGGATTATCAATTTTCCCAGCAAGGTTTGCAGTAGCTGGATTATTTATTATTGGTTGCTTTATTTCTATATCTATGGGAACTTCCATGGGAACAATTGCAATCTTTAGCGTAAACCACCGTTTGCCCGTCGGGAGAAACCGATGCCCAATCCAATTGTTTCGGCTCTTAGCCTTGCTTATTTGGGCGAACTTTAACGATGTTATGAGATTTTTACTTTAAATTCGAACACAGAGACACGGAGACGAGGCGTGTCTGATTTCTCTAAAAGAGGAAAAGGTATTCGTCTGTGTGTGCGTGATTCTGTGGTATTTTTAAAGGATAACGAGATAGTAGT
>CALWGN010000204.1 GCA_944380055.1 uncultured Lachnospiraceae bacterium | reverse complement strand
ATAAAAAGAAAAGAAAATTATAATAAGTTAATAAGTATATAGCTCTGTTTTTTTTTATTAAGACAAAATATAAAAATATAAGAATTTATTAAAGAAAAAGTAAATGTTATGCAATTGGTACTTTTTTTATTAAATAGAAATATTTTAGTATTACAATGGATAAAGTTAATGGAAATAATCGCCAGTGACACTTGACATTTCAAAGTATAAGTCGTATGATACGAGTAGTTGATAATGATTTTCAATATTAGAAGGAGGGAATAACTTATGATGCCATTAGCCCTTGCACAAGTTGGAGAAGCAAAAATAATTGCTGATTTTAGAGGGAAAGAAGAAACAAAGCGCCACCTTCAAAATTTAGGTTTTTTAAAAGGGGAAAAAATTCAAGTAGTTGGAGAAAATCCAAGTGGCTTGATAGTAATGGTGAAAGAAGTAAGAATTGCATTAAATCGCATGTTAGCTTCTCAAATCATTGTTGAATAAGTTAAGGAGGAAAGAAACATGACATTAGCAGAGCTAAAAATTGGTCAAGAAGGAATTGTAGAATCATTAGGAGAAAAAGGAATTATAAGAAGACGTTTAATGGATATGGGAATTACTCCAGGTGCGTCAATTAAAGTTATTAAAGTAGCTCCTTTAGGTGATCCAATTGAAGTTAATATAAGAGGATATGAGTTAAGTTTAAGAAAAGAAGAAGCAAGTCAGATTAAAATTAAATAATAGAGTAAAAATAACATAAATTATAAAGCAGTTAAAATATTGTATGAATTTATAGGAAAATACTTTTTATAAAAACCTATAACAATATAATAATAATTCTTTATAATTTATATTTTTCTGATAGCAGGTTAGCTTATACTAACCTTAAAATAATAATAAAGATAGGGGAAATATGAAATGAAAGGTTATATCATTGCTCTTGCAGGAAATCCAAACTGTGGGAAAACAACTTTATTTAATGAATTAACTGGTTCGAGACAACATGTAGGTAACTGGCCAGGTGTTACAGTTGATAAAAAAGAAGGAGTTTATCGAAAGAATAAAGAAATTACTATTCTAGATTTACCGGGGACTTATTCTTTATCACCTTATTCAGCAGAAGAAATTGTTGCAAGAGATTATATTGTTAAAGAACGTCCAAATGCAGTTATTAATATTATAGATGGAACAAGTATTGAAAGAAACTTATACCTAACACTACAAATTATTGAGACAGGTATACCAATGGTTGTTGCTGTTAATATGATGGATGAAGTAGAAAGTAAGGGAGATGTTATCTATTTTGACAAGTTATCAAAGCAATTAGGTGTACCAGTTGTACCAATCGTAGCTCGAAATAGAAAAGGACTAGATGACTTAATGAAAGCTGCAATTGAAGTAGCAAAGAAAAATGCTACTCCTAAAAAGTTAGAAATTTTTGATGCAAATATTGAAAAGGGAATTCATGATGTAAGTGAAATTCTTACAGGTATGGATCAAGATCAAGCATATTGGACGGCTATTAAGCTACTTGAAAATGATGAGAATATTATAGAAACATTATCTGATAAACAAAAAGATGAACTTAAAGCTATTGTGACTGAAATAGAAAAGAATGCAGATGGTGATGTAGAAGCGAAAGTTGCAGATTTACGTTACCAGTACATTACAAAAACGATAAAAGAATCTATGAAGAAATCAAAAAAAGGTCATGTAGAAACAAAGTCAGATAAGTTGGATAAAATTCTTACAAATAGAATTTTAGCATTACCAATTTTTGCAGTTATTATGTATATACTATTTGCGTGTACATTTAGTGAAAACTTCTTATTTATTAAAGGTTTACCAAGTCCAGGTGTATGGCTTGCAGGTATCGTAGAAGAAGCATGGGGTGCACTTACAGTAGTAGTAGAAGGATTCGTTGCAAATGCATCTCCTTGGTTACAATCATTAGTAATTTCTGGAATTATGGAAGGTGTTGGTGCTGTTATTGGATTTATTCCACTTGTATTAGTGTTATATTTACTAATTTCATTCTTAGAAGATAGTGGGTATATGGCGAGAGTTGCTTTCGTTATGGACCGTATTTTCCGTAGATTTGGTTTATCTGGTCGTTCTTTCATTCCATTACTAATGGGATTTGGTTGTGGTGTACCAGCCATTATGTCTACTAGAACATTAGAGTCAGAAAAAGACAGAAAAATCACTACAATTTTAGCAGGTTTTATGCCTTGTGGTGCAAAGGTCCCAATTTTTGCTATGTTTGTATCTTTATTCTTTGCAGATGGAAACAAAACATTGGTAACATATTCTCTTTACATGCTAAGTATTATTGTTGCAATTATTGTTTCATTAATTTTAAATAAGTGGGTATATAAAGCAGAAGCTTCTAACTTTATTATGGAACTTCCACAATATCGTGTACCAACTCTTAAAAGTGTTGCTATCCATGGATATGAAAAAGTAAAAGGTTTTGCCATTAAAGCAGGTACAGTTATTTTTATTTCAACAATTATCCTTTGGTTTTTAACAAACTTTAATGTTGACTCTTTCAATGGAGAAAATGCAAAAGTAAATGAAGATCAAAGTATTTTGTGTGAAATGGATGATAGTTTCCTTGCAACGGTTGGTAGTGCTATTTCTCCAATATTTAAGCCACTTGGTTTTGGTGAATGGAGACCAACGGTTGGTGTAGCTACTGGTTGGATTGCAAAAGAAATGGTTGTAGTAACATTTGCACAGTTGTATACAGATGATGTAACTCCTGAATACTTAGAACAATATTTCTCACAATATAGTGCAGAAGAGTTAGAAGAGTTTGGATTTGAAGGTGGAGAATATGATCCAGAAGCTGCAGCAGATATTTATGCAGAAGGTATCCTATTCGAAGGTGGAGATGAAAATGCATTACCTACTATGAAAGAAGATATTAAGTCTAAGGCTGCTGCATATGCATATATGGTATTTAACTTATTATGTATGCCATGTTTTGCTGCTGTTGGTGCTATGAGAAGAGAATTAAAAACATGGAAGTTAACAGGGCAAGCAATTGCTATTCAAATGACAACAGCTTACATAGTAGCATTTTTTGTATATAACATTGGAAAGTTATTTATATAGTTTATTAAAATTAAAAATCCAATATAAAATTTTTTAGTAATAATTTATAAAGCTTCTTTATATAGGAATAGGAAACTATTTGTATATAAAGAAGTTTTTTTAAATATTTTTCTCCATTTAATAGTATATATTTGTACATTTACAATAACTAATATTTATATTACACATAAAGTTATAAAATATAGAAAGGGGTTTATAAAATGATTCGATTATTTAAACAACATCATGTAAGAATACAGAGAGAGTTAGATGGTGTATGGGAGTTTACACCAGACAATAAAAGTAAACAGGTATATCAGTTGCCAGTTCCAGGTTGCTGGGAACAGCATCCGAATTTTTATACATATAGAGGAAAGGGGACTTATTGCAAAAAAATATGTGTAGAGAAAGATGGAAATATACGATTAGAGTTTAAAGGTGTAAGTCATACCGGTGATGTATATTTTGATGGAATTCATGTAGCACACCATTATAATGCATTTACACCATTTAGTACAATTATACCAGATGTAACAAAAGGGGAACATGAAATAAAAGTTATAGTAGATAATTCTTTTGGAGAGTATTCTGCATTACATATTCCAAATGATTATTATACATATGGTGGAATTACGAGACCAGTAGTAATGGAGATTGTTCCTAATATTTATATAAAGAGAGTACAATTTACTCCCTATATGAAAAATGATACATGGTATGGAAGAATAAATATTGTATTAGAAAACACATCACTTAAAAGTGGAATGGTCCAATTAAAGAGTAGGTTAAATGGAAGTGAAGTAGTTTTTCATGAAACAGAAATCGGAGGGAAAAGCGAAATTACTCTTTCATTTAATAAAGATTTTCAAAATATCATTCCATGGTCAAATAACAATCCAAAACTTTATTTACTAGATTCTATTTTGTATATGAATAATATAGCAATTGATGATTATATTGAACGAGTTGGTTTCCGTACAATAAAAATTGAGGGGAAACATATTTTTATAAATAATGAGAAAATCTTTTTAAAAGGATTTAATAGACATGAAGACTATGCAGGTATTGGCTGTGCAATTCCTCTCCAGCTTATGATTCAAGATATGAATCTTATGCAGGATATGGGAGCCAATGCATTAAGAACTTCTCATTATCCAAATGATGAGCTTTTTTTAGATTTATGTGATGAACAGGGGATTTTTGTATGGGAGGAAAACCATGCAAGAGGGCTTGTACTAGAAGATATGTTAAATTCAAATTTTGATAAGCAATGTGAAGATTGTATTAGAGAAATGATAGAAAATCACTACAATCATCCCAGTATTATTATTTGGGGAATATTAAATGAATGTGCCAGTGAAACGAAAGAAGGACGAGAAAAGTATAAAAAGCAATACGAGCAAATAAAATATATGGATAAATCTCGCCCTACAACCTCTGCAACATGTAGACATTTTACGGACATTAGCTTAGACTTACCAGACATCGTATCTTTTAACATGTATTCTGGTTGGTATCAAGATGTTCCCATAAAAGAAAGAAATGAAAAAGAAATCCAATGGATTAAAGAGGCTGG
>CALWGN010000203.1 GCA_944380055.1 uncultured Lachnospiraceae bacterium | reverse complement strand
CTCTTTCTAATCGTCCTATTATTATTGGTACAGGACCAGCAGGGTTATTTTGTGGCTTAATGTTAGCAAAAGAAGGCTATCGACCAATTCTATTAGAACGAGGAAGTGATGTAGATACTCGCGTCAATCAAGTAGACTCTTTTTGGATGGGTGGTGCATTAAATCCAAATAGTAACGTACAATTTGGTGAAGGTGGTGCAGGTACATTTTCTGATGGAAAGCTAAATACTCTTGTAAAGGATGTTAACTTCCGTAACAAAAAGGTTTTAGAAACATTTGTAGAAGCAGGAGCCGATCCTGAAATACTATATTTAAATAAACCTCACATTGGAACTGATGTGCTTCGTGGTGTTGTAAAAAAAATTCGTAATCAAATTATATCTCTTGGTGGTACAGTACTATTTAATCATCAAGTAACAGACTTTATTATAAAAAATAATAACATCTGTGGGGTAGAAGTAAATCATTCTACTATCATAGAAAGTGATGTTGTAGTTTTAGCTATTGGGCATAGTGCTAGAGATACTTTTTCCCGTTTATATGAAAAAGGAGTAAATATGATTGCAAAATCATTTGCCGTTGGACTTCGACTAGAACATCCACAAGAAATGATTAATCATGTCTTATATGGAGATACAATGCCTCCTGGTGTATCTGCTGCCGATTATAAAGTAACTTGGAAATCCAATAATGGCAGAGGAGTATATTCTTTTTGTATGTGCCCTGGAGGATATGTTGTAAATGCTTCTTCTGAAGAAGGAATGCTTGCTGTAAATGGAATGAGTAATCATGCTAGAGATAGTAGAAATGCAAACAGCGCTATTATTATTACAGTAACTCCAAGTGATTTTGATGATTCTCACCCACTTGCTGGAGTAAACTTCCAACGCCAATTAGAAAAAGCTTCTTATAATTTATGTGGAGGAAAAATTCCAGTTCAATTACTACATGATTTTTCCAACAATGTAGTAAGTACTAATTTAGGCGATGTATCACCTTGTATGAAAGGGCAGTGGGCATTTGGAAATGTAAGAGATATATTACCTAGTGCTTTATCTTATTCTTTATTAGAAGGTATTGAGGGATTTAGCCGTATGATTCCTAATTTTAATCGTGCAGATGCATTATTATCTGGTGTAGAAAGTAGAACATCTTCTCCTGTTCGTATCTCTAGAAATGATGCATTTGAAAGTAATATAGCTGGATTGTATCCTTGTGGAGAAGGAGCTGGCTATGCTGGTGGGATTACTTCTGCTGCAATGGATGGAATAAAAGTAGCAGAAAAGATATCAATGAAATACAGTAGCTTTCATTGAAGTACAGTAGCTTTCATTGAAATACAGTAGCTTTCATTGAAATATAAAAGTTTTCTTTAATTTCTTGCAAAAATCTCAATAATTTTATACAATGGAAGTTAAATAGTAAAAAAGTAGGTATGATGTTATGCGTAATCATTTAAAACATAAAAAAAGGATTATTATTAAGATAGGCTCTTCCTCTTTAACTCACAAAGAAAGTGGTCATATTAATTTTCAAAAAATCGAACATCTTGTTCGAGCATTATGTGATTTAAAAAATCAAGGAAAAGATGTTATATTAGTATCTTCAGGAGCAATTGCAGTTGGTAGAAAACAAATGGGGCTATATGAGAAACCAAAATCCCTCCCAGAAAAACAAGCATTAGCAGCAATTGGACAAGCAAAGCTTATGATGATATATGAGAAAATTTTTTCAGAATATAGCCAAACTTGTGCTCAAGTATTAATGACAAAATATACTGTTTTAAATGAAACCAATCGTTTCAATGCAAAAAATACATTAGAACAACTTCTTAATATGGGAGTAATACCAATTGTAAATGAAAATGACACTGTTTCAACAGATGAAATTGAATTTGGAGATAACGATCATTTATCTGCCGTTGTTACTGCACTAGTAGAAGGTGATTTATTAATATTACTATCTGATATTGATGGAATGTATACGGATGATCCAAACAAAAATCCAAATGCTACGCTAATCCCTGTAATTGAAAGTATTGATGAAAAGTATATTCATATGGCAAAGAATACATCAAAAAGCAATTTAGGAACTGGTGGAATGGCGGCTAAAGTAGATGCGGCTAAAATTGCAGTAGAATCTGGTGCAGATATGATTATCGCATCAGGAGAACATATTGAAAATATTGTAAATATTATAAATGGTAATGAATTAGGAACATTATTTGTTTCTTCTAAAAATAGTGATTTTGACTGGGTTGATTATATATCATAACTATTTATAACAAATTGTATTAGGAGATGAGATAATGAAGGAAGCTGGATTAGTATTAGAGGGTGGAGGAAATCGTGGGATTTTCACTGCTGGTGTATTAGATTATTTTATGGAACAACAATTTTCGTTTCCATATGTTGTAGGAGTATCTGCTGGTGCTTGTAACGCTGTTGACTTTGTATCAAATCAACCAGAACGTACAAAAAAATGTATGATTGTTCCAAAAGAAGAACAATCTACCATGAGTTTTCGCTATCTATTGAAAAAAAGAAGCTTTATTGATATGGACTTAATTTTTGATGAGTATCCAAATCGTAAATACCCTTTTGATTTTGATACTTACTTTAATTCCAATACGACTTGTGAACTTGTCGTAACTAATTGTGAAACAGGACAGGCAGAATATCTATCAGAAGATAATAATAGGGAACGTTTATTAAATATTATTCGTGCAAGTAGTAGTTTACCATTTATAACTCCAATTGTAACGATTGATGATATTCCCTATTTAGACGGTGGAATTGCCGATCCTATTCCTATTCGTCGTTCTCTTTTAACTGGACATAAGAAAAATGTAGTAATATTAACACGAGAACATGGATACCAAAAAAAGCGTCAGGGAATTAATGAGCGAATGAGCTTTATTTTATATAAAGAATACCCAAAATTTATTGCTAGTATGCAAAAGCGTCATTTTGTCTATAATAAAACATTAGATTTAATTCATCGCTTAGAAGCAGAAGGACACTTATTTGTTATTCGCCCAGAAGAAGTATTAGTCGGAAGAACACAAAAAAGCAATGAAGGAATGGAAGCATTTTATAAGCAAGGCTATGATGTTGGTAAAAAAGTATTTGAGCCTATGCTAGAATATTTAAATAAATAACGAAAGAAATGAGGACAAATTATTATGGATATGCAACAAATTGAAAGAATTAATGAATTATATCGCAAGCAAAAGGCTGGAACATTAACAGAAGAAGAGAGAATGGAACAATCTCAATTAAGAAGTGCTTATCTTCAAGCAATTCGTGCCAATTTAAGAGGAACATTAGAGACAGTAAAAATTCAAAACCCAGATGGAACAATTATTGATGTTAAAAAGCGTCATGATGAAAAATATGGATTTTAATATAAATGATATAGATAAAAGGCAGTTAAGAAAATATATGAGGGAAATACGAAGTAAGGTTTCTTCTCGTAAAGAAAAGGAAGACTGTATTTGGCAACATATTTTTTCACTACCACAATATAATAAATGTGAAGATATTTTTGTATATTGCTCTTATAATGATGAAGTAAATACTATTTCTTATATTAGTCGTTGTATTGCTGAAGGAAAAAAGATAGCTCTTCCAAAAGTAGAAGGCTCTATTAAAAATCCTAAAATGAACTTTTATTATATTCATTCCTTTGATGATTTGCAACAAGGAGTTCTAGGGATTTTAGAACCCAAAAATAACTGTTTACTTGCCACTCCATCTTCTTCAACGCTTATGCTATTACCTGGTTTGGCATTTGATACGCTTGGAGGAAGAATAGGATATGGTGGTGGATATTATGACTATTATTTATCGAATCATACAATGGGTACTCACATTGGCATCTGTTTTGAGGAACAACTTATTAAAAAAGTTCCTACCGAAGATACTGATAAATTTGTAAATATGATTGTTACTGATAAGGGGGTATATTATGGATCTGATTCAAATGGGAAAAAATAGTAAAATTGCTGCTATTAAGGTTGCAGCAATGTCTACAAATGAAAAAAATGATCTACTAATTTGTGTATCAAAAGCTTTAAAAGAACACTCTCATATTATTTTAGAAGCCAATGAATATGATATAGTCACTGCAAAGGAAAATGGTCTGAATAAAGGATTATTAGATCGATTATATTTAAATGAACAGAGAGTGGACGCCATTGCCAATAGTATATTAGATATTTGTAATTTACCTGACCCTTGCAACAAAGTATTATCTACTTATGAAAAAGAAAATGGACTTATCATAAAAAAAATAAGTGTACCTTTTGGTGTTGTTGGAATGATTTATGAGTCTCGCCCAAATGTTACGGTAGATGCATTTGCACTATGTTTTAAAGCTGGAAATTCGGTTATTCTAAAAGGTGGCAAAGATGCTTTAAATACAAATATTGCATTTGTAACAATTATTCAAAAGGTATTAGAAGAAAAGGGAATTTGTAAAGATTGTATTCAGTTAATTAGGGATAACAGCAGAGAAACAGTTACTAAGTTTATGAAACTTAAAAAATACGTAGATGTTTTAATCCCTAGAGGCGGTGCTGGTTTAATTCAAAGTGTGCTTGAAAATAGTACCATTCCTGTAATCGAAACAGGAACAGGAAATTGCCATATTTTTGTAGATGAAACAGCCAATATTCCAATGGCGTTATCAATTATTACCAATGCAAAGATCCAACGAATTGGTGTTTGTAATGCTTGTGAATCTTTAGTTGTTCATAAAAATATAGCAAAAATATTTCTACCACAATTAGTAGAAACGCTAAAACCATTAAAAGTCGAAATTCGCGGTGATAAAAAAGCTTGCAGTTATGATTCTTATATTGTACCTGCTACAGAAGAAGATTTTTATGCAGAGTACCTAGACTTAATTATTTCCGTTAAAATAGTAGATTCTATTGATGAGGCAATTACTCACATTAACGAGCATAATACAAAACATTCAGAAGCAATTATTACCTCTGACACATCCAATGCAGAACAATTTTTAAATGAAATTGATGCAGCAGCGGTTTATGTAAATGCATCTACACGCTTTACCGATGGTGGAGAATTTGGTTTGGGTGCAGAAATCGGGATTAGCACACAAAAGCTTCATGCTCGTGGACCAATGGGACTTGATGTTTTAACAACTACAAAATATAAAATTTATGGTAATGGACAAGTTAGATAATATGGTAATATAAAAAATCTTATATTTTAATAGGAGGTTTTTATGGAACGAGTATTAGTTGTTGTAGATATGCAAAATGACTTTATAGATGGTACTCTTGGTAGTAGCGAAGCAATTGCTATTGTACCTAATGTAGTGGAAAAAGTTAAAAATTTCCAAGGAATGGTATTATATACAAGAGATACACATTCCGATGATTACTTACATACTTTAGAGGGGACTTATCTTCCTATAAAGCATTGTATAAAAGGAAGTAATGGTTGGCAAATTCATAACCAACTGGAACAGTTACGAATTCTTCCTCCAATTGATAAAAGTAGTTTCTCCTCTCTTAAGTTAGGAGAATATTTAAAGCAAGTAAATGAAACAACACCTATCGAATCTATTACTTTGGTAGGAGTATGTACTGACATTTGTATTATTTCTAATGCTATTTTATTAAAAGCATTTTTACCTGAAATCAACATTATAGTGGATGCTTCTTGCTGTGCTGGCGTTACAAAAGAAACCCATAAAAATGCTTTATTAGCAATGAAGCAATGTCAAATTATAATTGAAAATGAAGAGGTTTAGTAATTACTATGTATGATGAATTAACAAGAAAGGATATTCAGCGAATCAAAGAAGAAATTGAATATCGAAAAGTTATTGTACGAAAGCAAGCGTTAGAGGCAGTAAAGGAGGCCCGCGCTCATGGAGATTTAAGTGAGAACTTTGAATATCATGCTGCTAAAAAAGATAAAAATCAAAATGAAAGTCGCATTCGATATTTAGAGCGTATGTTAAAAACAGCTAAAATTATTGAAGAAGATTCAAAGGAAGATGAAGTAGGGTTAAATAATACAGTAACCGTTTACTTTGAAGAAGACGATGAGACAGAAGTGTATAAATTAGTCACAACTGTTCGTGGCAATTCTGTAAATGGGCTAATTAGTATTGATTCGCCTATTGGAAAAGCTTTACTAGGTCATAAGGTAGGAGATAGAGTGCTCGTACAAGTAAATGAACGTGTTTCTTACTATGTGATTATTAAAGATTTAGAAAAAACAATTGATGATGGTAGTGATAAACTTCGAAGTTATTAAAAAGAAAACAATAGTTCATAATGCTATGCATAAACAATGCTATGCATAATATATGCTATGCATAAACAATGCTATGCGTAATACGAACAAAATCGTGGATTTATTCTTTATGTGAAAAAAATAGGATGGTATAGACCTAAAATTAGAGTGTTGCAAAATATGAATTTCTTTGTTTGATATGATAGGCTTTCTTTTATCAAATATATGAGTAATCCATATAAATTTGCAACACTTTTCTTTTTTACATTATAAAATTTCCACTTTTAAAGCATTAGAAATTAAAAATAAGAAGTCTTTTCGTAATACTTTTATAATTCATTAATTTTACGATTTTTAAAATAGTACATTTTATCGTGGTCACTAATTTGACGCAATACACGACAAGGATTTCCAACTGCAACTACATTGGATGGAATATCTTTTGTTACAACACTACCAGCTCCAATAACTACATTATCTCCAATAGTAACTCCTGGAACAATAATAGCTCCAGCTCCAATCCAACAGTTTTTTCCTATGTGAACTGGAAAATTATATTGATATGCTTGCTCTCTAAGTTCAGGTAAAATAGGATGTCCTGCTGTTGCAACAGTAACATTAGGACCAAACATAGTATAGTCTCCTACATAAATATGAGTATCATCTACTAATGTTAAATTAAAATTAGCATATATTTGTTTCCCAAAATGAACATGCTTTCCACCAAAATTGGCATGAAATGGTGGCTCAATATAACAACCTTCTCCAATTTCAGCAAACATTTCTTTTAACATTTCCTCACGTTTTGCCCCTTCTGTTGGACGTGTCATATTAAAATCATATAATCTATCAAGACAAGCAGTTTGTTCTTTTACAAGTTCTTTATCTCCCGGAAGATACAATTCTCCGTTATGCATTTTTTTATAAATATCCATGAATTCCTCCTATATTTCCCTTAATTTTACAATATTTCTAGCTTTTCTTCGATGTTCATCTTCAATAGCAGCGTAATGTTTTTTCGTTGTATTAACATCTGAGTGACCTAAAACATCAGCAACTAAATAAATATCACCAGTTTCTTTATATAAATTAGTACCATAAGTGCTTCTAAGCTTGTGTGGAGTAATATTTTTTACCGTTGTCACTGTTTTAGAGTATTTTTTTACTAAATTTTCCACTGAGCGCACACCTAAACGTTTTTTTTGTATTGAAAGAAATAGAGCATTTTCATGACCTTCCTCAGGAATTATTTTTTTTCGTTCTTCCATATAATTTAAAAGGGCAGTTTCTACTTCATCGCTAAAATAAACCATAACCTCTTTGCCACCTTTTCGATGAATTCTAATCCCATCATTTTTAAAATCAACATCATTTAAATTAAGTCCAACACATTCAGAAACACGAATTCCAGTTCCTAATAATAAACTCATTAATGCTAAATCTCTAAGTTTTGTTTTATTATGAAAATCTTGTTGTTTTTTTGTTAATTTATCGCCTTGTTCTACTTGATCTAGTAGAAGAGCAACCTCGTCAATATCTAACCTTACAATATCTCTCTCATGTAGTTTTGGCATTCGAACAAGAGCCGCTGGATTATATTTTATTAATTCTTTTTGATAAAAATAAGAATATAATGACTTTAAGGAAGATAGCTTTCTCATAATTCCTTGTTCCTTATTAGAGTGTGTTTTATTCTCTTTATTTTGATATACCTTAATATAATCTAAATATTCTTCAATATCCATTGGACTTAACTGCTCTAATTGGTCTATCGTTATATCTTTAACTTCTCCTTTTTGAAAAGAAGAGTTGTTATTATATAAAAATTGAAAAAATATATTTAAATCATATGCATAGGCAATCCTTGTTCTAGAAGAAGTTCTAGGTTCAATTCCTCTAAAAAACTCCTTTGTAAACGTTGGCAATGTACTAATTAATTCTCTTAAACGATATGTATTTTGTATATCTACCTGTTCATGGTAAGATTGTTCTTGCATTACATTCCTCCTAATCATTTATCATTTATCATTTCTCTTATGTTCTATTATAATATTTGTAGGAATAAAAAGAAATAGGTAATATAAAAGTTTTATTCTATGTCTATACCTAGCTTTCTTTTTCTATCCATAGAAGATAACCTAGAAAATTCCCAATCTGGAATCATACTGTTAGAAATAGCAGAAAACATACGTTTTTTCACTCCAGGATATTTTTTATTTATTAATTCAATTAATTCTTTCATTTCCTCACGTTTTGTATCCCCACCAGCAGGACAAGGATTTTTCACAACAGGCAAATTATATTTTTTCTGAAATCCAATAATTTCTTTTTCTGGAATAAAGACAAAAGGACGTATAATAGCTAGTTGGCTTTTTTCTAAAAATGTATATGGGGCAAAAGAGTAAAGCTGACTCTCAAAAAAGTAGGAGAGGAATAATGTATGTAAAATATCATCTTTATGATGGGCATAAGCGATTTTATTACATCCCAATTCCTTAACTGCTTGATTTAGCGCCCCCTTTCTCATTTTAGCACAAAGAGAGCATGGATTTTTTTCTTTTCTAGCTTCAAAAACAATATTTCCAATTTCTGTCTTTATAATATGATATTCCACTTTAATAAGTTTACATAATTTTATTATGTTATCTAAATTAAAGTTATCAAAACCTAAATCAACTGTAATTGCAACAATATCAAATTTTTTAGGATAAAATTTTTGAATTCCAGAGAGGGCATAGAGCAGTGCTAAACTGTCTTTTCCTCCTGAAATTCCAATTGCTATTTTATCCCCTTCATCAATTAATTCGTAAGCTTCAATTGCTTGTCTTGTATAGCTATATAATTTCTGTAAATTCATATAAGATTTCCTTTCTTCTAATAATTGTTTATATATAATCATTTGTATGATAAAAGAAGTATGATAAAGGATATTATATATATTTTTCTAAAATTTTCAACCTAAAAGAGTAATGATGAAATGAATTTCTATTCATTATACACTTGACTATATAAGTAAATAAATTTATACTAGGAGTACATTATTAATAGGAGGTATCTAAAGAAAAACCATGGAAAAAGGAAGATTAAATATTAATCTATCAATTTACATTATAGTTGCATTTGTCTTATCAATTTTAGGACAATTTATTTTAAGCTGTATTTTTTTAGCTTTTGTTATATTTTATGAAAAAAATGAACAATTAACAAGACAAGTATTGCAACCATTTTTAATGATAATTTGCTATGAAATCCTTACAATTGTTATATCTATTTTTAGCGTGTTTCAGCTAGTTATTGGATTAGATTTTATTATTGGAATGCTAAGCATTGGTTCTATATTTATTGTTTCACTTGTTTTTTTGTGTTAAATATTATAGGACTAATTCAAGTATTATCTAAAAAATATGTTAAAATTCCAGTATTTTATAATTTAGCAAATGCATTATATGATAAAGTAATAGTAAATATTCAAAATAATAATTCTGAAAATAATATGTATTAGGTAAAATCCTTATAAGAAAAACAGGTAAAATGTATCAAAGAAGAGTACATTTTACCTGTTTTATACATAGTTTTAACTATTCGCAAAAGACAAGTTTAACGAATAGTTATGTTTGGAAAGAAATTCCATATCTAGTTATTTCTATATTTTAACATATAAACTCTTCCTTAGAGACTTTTTTCTCGAACTAAAGTTGTATATAAATGTAACAATTTAATTGTCAAATTATAACTATTTTGATGTTGACTTGGATTATTAATATAGGTTTCAAATTGTTCCTTATTTAATTCTAGATAGTTGCAAATTGCATCTA
Organism: uncultured Lachnospiraceae bacterium; assembly: GCA_944380055.1. Taxonomy (GTDB): domain Bacteria; phylum Bacillota; class Clostridia; order Lachnospirales; family Lachnospiraceae; genus Fimimorpha. The sequence goes on along the minus strand of CALWGN010000203.1, from coordinate 3,332 downwards.
ATGGTACTCCAAAGTAATCATGCATTACCATGACAATATCACTAAGATAAGATAATTCACTTGTATCGCACATATATAATTGCATTAGAAAATAAAGAATACGATTTACAAATAAAAAATCTTCTTGTGATAATTGTTCGTTATTATAACATTTTTGTATAACTTCAATAGGTACATTTGTTGCTTTGCTTAAGCAATTCATTGTAAACCCTTCAGAAAAAAATTCTTCTAATAATGATTGTATATCTCTTACTTGCATTCTGTTTTTCCTCCTAAAGATAGATACTTTTATTTCATACATTGCATAGAAAATGTATATGTACTGTATTTTATTTTTTTAATTACCAAAACTGTTTTTTATAGCCTTAATCTTTATATGTTTAAATATTATTTATCAGCTTTTGAATACCTTCTATTTCACACCCATAGCTTCTCCTGTATAAGGGTATAAAAGCTACCACTAAAAATTTGTATCGATTGAAAAAATATAACAAAACCTAATCTGAGCTGAAATTTTGTGCAGTACACAGCCAGCTCAGATTGCATATGTTGTATTATTATAAATTTCTAATTTTTAAATTGCTTGTAATTGGGCTAAATATATAGTTGCCATGCATACATCCATTATATTCATTGCGCTCTCAAAGTCTACCGTCTAACGAAAAACCTAAACCAAACAATGTTTCATAAAAATTTCAAAAGTCAGTGACTCCGCTTGTTTCAAAAGAGGTTAAATCAAATTCACCATTATTTATTAAATTTTGAATAACTGCTGCTAACTCATTTTTCACAGTTTCACTATCCCTTTCTGCTCCAGCATTTTCAACATATATAGTATTTTCGCCAAGTTTAAAGGTAGCATAATAAATTACATTCCTCTCTCCTTTACTGTTAGAGTCAGTTACTAAATATCCCCCCTCTACAGATATGCCACATATCTCTGTACTCTCTTCGTTTCCATCAATTACTGTATCTACAAGTTGTATGGTCGATGTAGATATAGTTAGGTTTATACCACCGATTTTTCCTTCAAAACCGATTAACTGTTGTATATTGTCATCAATATAAATCGCATTAGCTGTAACTGACAAATCTCCAAATAATGTATGAGTTTCTTCTTCTGTTAGTTTTCTTAATTTTGCATCAATATTCAATGACAAAGAGCCACCAACTGTATCAGATTTAACAAAGATTATCTGATCTCCATTATCCAAAGTAGCTACATCAATAGTATTACCAATCCCTCTTCCTTGTAACAAGCTCACACTAAGAACAACCACTACTGTAAAACAAGCGGCAATAGATGCCCATTTAATCCACCTTCTTTTTTTCTGATAATGGATAGCTTCATCCAAATATTTGCCATCAATTTCATTCATCACATGAGAAAACTTTTCTATGCTCATACAAATACCTCTCTTTCAATCAAATATTGTTTCATCTTCTGGCGAATACGGGTAAGCCGAACGGACACATTTTTTTCAGTAAGTCCTACTCGCTGTGCAATATCTGCGTAAGTATCAGAAAACCAATAGCGGCGCATGAAAATAACGCGGTTTTCTTTTGTCAGCGTATCCAAAAAACTTTCAAGAATATGAGCTAATTCTTTTGCTTCAATTTCGGCTTCGACAGTGTTAAGAGCTGGTAAATAATCTTCTAACTCCTGCATAGCAACATCATAGACGCTATTTCGTTTAGCTGCACCTTTTTTGTAATAGACTTTCAAAGAAATATTTCGAACAATTTTACAGACATAGGTCAACAGGGGATTAGGCCTCGACGGCGGAATTGCGTTCCATACTCCTAAATAAGCGCCATTAACATATTCTTCTGCATCCTGCCTGTTATTCACAATATTGTATGATAACTTATGACAAACTTTTCCATATTTTATATCTAACTCCCGTATGGCCTGTTCAGAACGCTCAAAAAATAATTCAATAATTTTTTCATCTTCCACAATTCACACCTCCTCATTTCTTACTTCACTTATATACTACAGTTTTAACCAAAAAAACTACAAGGAATAGAAAACTTTTTTCAAAAAATTATATCACACTCTAAATTATAAAACTATCACAAGGAACAATAATAAAAACTCCCTCAATTGCAGGTACTAAAAACAGCACTCTACTGATATTCGAGTGCTTTTTAGAATTTGTCTATTTCATATACATCATAGACTTTATTTAGCTTTAGTTATGTAGAAAAAATCACCCCATACTAAAAATATTTTTACTATCTAAATCGGCTGTAAAAAAAATTTAAAACGCTTATAGCATCTCTCCAAATTACAATAAATTAATATGCTTACTAATAGCATCTTCCAAGTCTTTTTGCTGAATTCCAATATATCTCTGAGTAATAGCCGCTGAACTATGTTGTAATAACTCCTGCACAAGCACAATATTATAATTATTATTTTTATAAATTTCCGTAGCATAGAATTTACGAAAACTATGAGTTCCTATGTTTTCTAACCCTAAATATGCAGCTACCTGCTTTAAATGTTTTTCCACAGCTCGTGAAGTTATTGAAAACAATCTAGCGTCTTGTTTTATCCCATTTTCTAATGCATATTCTTGAAGGTATATGTATATTTCAATGGGAACTGTATAGTTACGCTTTTTATTAGTCTTCTGCTCCACAATGGATAGGCGATAACGCCCACCATCCTTTATAATATCTGATAACCTAAGATTTAATATATCACCTATTCTTAAGCCTAAGTTCGCTTCCATTACTAATATAGTAGCAATACGATTATTTTTTTTATAATTTATACCATTATAATGAAATCCAGTTCTAATTACTTGTATTATATTTTTATATTCTTCTTGAGTTAATGCCACACTCTTCTTATTTGCCAAAAAATCACCTCCAAAATAGTTCGTATAATGAAGATTTTACGAACTTTCTTTGTTTGCTGTTTATTTACTCATACATTTGTCGTGTTCAATAACAACTTGTCTATACTTTCATTTCATAAAATAATGGTGTTCATTGGGAATGGAATAATCCACACCTCTGGATTACACAGACAGTACGGATTACAATGTTTATTCCATTACATTATTACATACTTTCATTAGATTAGTCGCATAATTATGCATCAAATCTATTCCTGCTTTATATTCCTTTAATGAATTACCAATACCATAAATAGATCCGAATTCTCTTTCCCACATTTTTAAAAAATTATCACTTTCATCATAAATACTCTTATATAACTCATATAGTTTTCCGTATTCATACTAAACTCTTGCTCCAATACTTCGTCTAAACGTTTAATATCTCCATTAGCTTCAAGTTTATTTATTTTCTCACATAAT
>CALWGN010000202.1 GCA_944380055.1 uncultured Lachnospiraceae bacterium | reverse complement strand
TAAAATCATCATCCATTAGGCAATATTGCTTTATCTTTTCAAAATATTTTGCGTTTAACTGATTATCTCTCATCATAATACCTCATTCATTTGCAACGCATCATGCCTAATAATTACATTTTATCATATATATCGGCTATATTCAAGACAATAGGTGCTACAAAATGAAGAAATACTCTACCTATGATTGACTACAATTTTTCATATACCTTAAGTTGTGTATTCCACATATTTTTATATTGGTTACATCGTTGTAGTAACTCATTGTGACTTCCAATATCTAATATTTGACCGTTTTCCATAACAATAATTTTCGTTGCAAAGCGTATTGCACCTAACCGATGTGTTACAATGAAAGCTGTTTTTTCTACAACCATTTGAGATAACATTTCATACACGCGAATTTCTTCCATTGGATCAATTGCAGATGTTGGTTCATCTAAGATAAATAATTCACTATTTTTATAATATCCTCTTGCAATGGCAATTCTTTGCCATTGCCCTCCTGATAAATCTACACCACCAAACTCTCGTGATAATATTGTTTGATAGCCATAAGGAAATGTATTCTCATCAACAGTTAGTTCTGAAAATTCCATTACTTGTTGTAATCGTTTCTTTTCATTTTTATTTCTTTTGTCACTAATTGTAATATTTTCCTCCAAAGAGCATTTGTATCTTTGAAAATCTTGGAATACACAAGAAACGTTTTCATAATGGTTTTCATCTTCCTTAGATAAAAACGTATTTTGAACTGTCCCCTTTGTCGCTTCATATAATCCTGACAAAATCCTAACTAACGTTGACTTTCCAGAACCATTTTCCCCTACAATCGCAACAATTTCTCCTTGTTTTATGGTTAAATTAATCCCCTTTAAAGCAAAGGAATTACGATTTGGATAAGAAAACCAGACATCTTTTAATTTTATTTCACCCTTATTTTTAGTATTATATGATTGGTTGTTACCTGTTTTATTATTTTCTTGTTCATACTCCATAAACGTTATATAATTTTCAATTTTAGAAATATTTGCTGAGATATTGCCTAATCGTTTTCCAATTACTTCTTCCATCATTTGAAACATTTTATCAATATAGGAAAATATAACAACAAACGCTCCTGAACCAATGGAATGATTTAATATAGAAATAAATAAAAGAACTAAAATTGCTATGTAGCCTATCAATGAAATATTCTTTATTGCTAATTCTATCAAATTTGCCTTTTTATCTGTTTTCCATGCTTCCTGATTCATTGTATCAATGGATTGTTTTAATAATCTAAGAAAATAAGGGGTTGCTCCTAACATTCTTGTTTCCTTTAAATACTCTGTACTTGCCAAACAATCCCCATAATACTCTACTTGTCTTCTCAGTGGTGCAACTGTATTCTCCAAACTTCCATATTGCTTTATTTTCAATTTTTGACCAAGTAAGACAGGAAGAAAAATAAAAATTAGTGCTATCATTAGCATAGGATTTAAATATGCCAAATAGATACCTATAAAAATAAAGTATGGTGAATACACAAATACAGTATCCATTAAAGTGTTCATAAAATGAACCGACACTAAAATACCATTGTAAGCTTTTTCTATGGTATCAAGTTGTTCTTTTTCTTCAAAGAAAATAGGGTTTAACTTCATTACCTTCTCATTTAGCTGATACGTTAACGCTTGAATACTTTGATTATCGTAATCCTCTGCTAGACAATAAGCAATGCCATTAACTATTTCATTTGTTAACTTTATTATTAACAAACCAAGCAATAAGAAAATAACTGTTTGAAACTGACTCTTTTCCTCATTTAGTAAGCCAACACAATCAAAAACACCTTGTAATACTGCCATAGAGCTTGCTAGAAGTAGACCATCTATAATAAATAGGATATAAATAATCAGAAATTGTTTTTTATTCACACTAGCAATTTTGGGTAATAAATACTTTACTATTTGAAAGATTGATCCTTGTTTTTCTTTTGCTTTACTCATTCTCATACCATCCCCTTTGCGTTTCAAACATTTGTGCATAATAACCATTCTTTTTTAATAGCATATTATGGTTTCCTTGTTCTACAACATGACCTTCCCTCATTACAATAATTTCATCTGCCAGTTTTGCAGAACCTAACCGATGAGTAATTGTTATGTTTAAATATTTTTTATTTACCGCTTGAAATAACTGATATAACTTACATTCATTGATAGGATCAAGAGCTGCTGTTGGTTCATCAAAAATATGAATTGGTGCTTGGTTTACAAGATTTCTTGCAATAGCAATTCTTTGCCACTGTCCTATAGAAATATCTGAATTTTCTTCCCATAATTTTCCTAACTTAGTATCCAATCCGTTTGGTAACTTTTCCAATAACTCTTCTAAACCAACTTTGTTAAGTGCATTTATAATTTCCTCATCTGAAATTTCTGTTTGATTTTGTAACGTTCCAAGAGAGATGTTATCTCTTACTGAAATTTCATACTTAGAAAAATCTTGATATACAACAGCAAACAATTTGCGTATTTCCATTGGAGACATGGTCTTTACATCTACACCATCAATTAAAATTTCTCCCTCATAGTCCTGATACATTCCTGTTAATAACTTAATAATGGTTGACTTCCCACATCCATTTTCTCCTACAATAGCATATTGTTTTCCTCTTTCAAGTTCCATTGATAAGCCACTGATAACTCTTTTTTTCGTTTTTGGGTATGTAAAGGAAACATTTCTAAATTCAATCCTATTCACTATTTTATTTGTATTATTATCTTTCTTTGCTACCATTACATCATCTTTCTTATTCTCTATGATTTCTAATGATAAAAACTTTGTTACATCTTCCATATAACACTTATTCTTAATAAACTGCTCAATTACTACACTAAATTGCCATGATACTTGTTGTACAAGCTGAAAACTTGCAGTTACTAAACTCATATACATCCCTGCTGTAATCTGCCTATTTCTTACTGGTAATAGTAAAAGAAATGCTATGGATATAGATAAAATAATTACAATACTACTTCCTATTTTCATCCGAAAGAAATTATAGCGATTGGCTTTATATTCAAGCGTTCTAGCAATGCTAGATAGTTCTAACCATTTTTCATTGATTGCTTGTCCATAGTTAAAAATAGTACGCTCTAATGCAGACTCTCTTGATGTAAGCATATGTTTGAAATACTGTGCTTTCCTATGATGTACTTGTATTTCTTTCCAAGCATCATAACTAACTGCTCCACTTTTTATGGCTAGGAAAAATAATGGTATAGTAATTAGCATAATACAAATACTTACCCACCATACTTGAAAAAATACGATGGAAATTAGCCCAATGGTTTGAATACTATAAAAAGCAACTTCTAACAAATTTTGAAATCCATTCATTATTTGCTCCTCTGGCTGATTTCCTACTCTAGTAATTAAATCCCATATAACATTGTCTTCTATATATTTATATTTTAAATGACTTCTTCTTTCTATGATAAAAGGTTTGAACCATTCTGATACTTTTAACTTAAGCTTTAAAAAAGAAAAGGAACGTAAAATAGATAATAACCAACCACTACTAACAAGAATAAGAATTTCCAATAGCGGAATTATAATTTGCCTTTTGGAACTGCCAGAAATAATTTTCATAGTGGTATCTACAAAAGAAGCAGTGCAAACTACCAAACAACTAGGAATGACTGCTTCTATAAATTTTAATGCTATATTAAGTATGGTATGTAACTTTGATATTCCAAAAGGAATGGTAATATAATCAAAAATAGTATATTTTTTCTGCTGTAACTTCATATTTCCCCCTTCTTATAAAAAATCCATTCCAACAAAATATTTGTTAGAACGGATTTTTATTTAAAAATAATTAATTTAATTCTCCAATTCTTGTAATTCCAACATAAATTTGGCTAATCTTATACCATGTTGGAAAGTCAATAATACCCGTTTGTGGTAAACCAAAAATACTTTGAAACTCCATTACAGCCTCTCTTG
>CALWGN010000201.1 GCA_944380055.1 uncultured Lachnospiraceae bacterium | reverse complement strand
TAGAAATCTTTGTATTCTTCATCAGTACATTCATTTGGATGCTTTGCCCAAAGAGGAGATGGATCATTAAGTGGAACTGGTCTACGTTTAATCTTCGCCATTTCTCTACGAGGAGAAACTTCTACTACTTCCTTTGTACCATCTTCCTTCTCTTTTTCTTCTGTCTTTGCATCTTCAATAATTGTTTCAACAACTTCATCGCTTTCTAATACATCCTCTGCTGGAATTGTATCAAATGCTTGTTCTGCTGTTACATTTGTTAAATAAATTTCTACTGGCATAAAAGAACAGTACTTTGTAATAACTTCTCTCGCACGATATTCATTACAAAATTCATAACTATCTTCATTCAAATAAAGAGTAATAGTTGTCCCTACGCTATCTTTTGAGCTGTCTGTCATTTCATATTCTGTGCCACCAACAGATTCCCAATGAACTGCCTTTGCTCCATCTTTCCAAGATAAGGTATCAATAGTAACTTTATCTGCAACCATAAAAGCAGAGTAAAATCCTAATCCGAAATGTCCAATAATTTGGTCTTCGTTTGTCTTATCTTTATATTTTGCTAAAAAGTCTTGTGCTCCTGAAAATGCAATTTGATTAATATATTCTTCAACTTCAGACTCGTCCATACCAATTCCATTGTCTGTAAATGTAATTGTCTTTTCTTCAGGATTTACACTTACTTGGATAGAAAACTTTGTATCTTCTGGAATAGAGTATTCACCCATCATATCTAACTTCTTTAGCTTAGTAATGGCATCACAACCATTAGAAATTAACTCACGATAGAAAATGTCATGATCAGAATATAACCACTTTTTTATGATTGGAAAAATATTTTCGCTATTAATTGATAAACTTCCACTTTTTGCCATAGTAAATCTCTCCTTTATTCTAAATTTAATAATATTTTTTTCGTATTAATGTTGGGCAATCATAGTTAAAAAACTTATCGTAAAACCATTCTTGCCGTAATAGCTTAATTTTAACTCTATAAAAATAAAATGTCAATAGAAAATTAGCACTCATTTAAAGTGAGTGCTAATAATTTGCAAAATTATAGTAATATGAAGGTAAAGCATCTTTTTTAAATGAGAGTACCTTCTTAAACTTATCATGAGAAGTAAAACAATAAATATCATATAAAAATATTGTTTCAATTACATAAATAATCCTATATTCCTAGTTTTTTGTAACAATAGAACTGAAATATTAACGTTATATTTTTCTCTAAAAATATAGAAAAAATTTATAAATAATGATATTATTATAGTAACTAACTGAATAATTTATATACAATTATTCAATGATTTAAGAAGAGAAAACGAAGTCGTAAAAATATACTTAAGATAAAGTTTAAACTTATTAAAAGGAGGAGAATTTTATATGGAAATTTAGGACGGATATTTTAGAGATGGAACACTTGCCAATGTTGATTTAATTCGTGGAGAACAAATTCCTAGTGGAATTTATCATCTTGTGTGTGGCGTTCTTGTAATGCATGTTAGTGGCGATTATTTGCTTATGCAACGTGATATTTCAAAGCCAAATTATGGTGGCTACTACGAGGCAACAGCAGGTGGTTCTGCATTAAAAGGCGAAAATGAATACACTTGTATTAGGCGAGAGCTATTGGAAGAAACAGGAATCTTAGCAGATAAATTTGAAAAAATTAGTGTTGATATAGAAGATGATAAAAACTGTATTTTTTATTCATTTTTATGCATTACAGACTGTGAAAAAGACTCTATCAAACTTCAACAAGGTGAAACTATGTCTTACAAATGGATAAGCGAAAAAGAATTTATCCACTTTATTCATAGTGGCAAAATGATTGATAGGCAAAAAAGGAGATATTTTAATTATTTTAAAGAAAAAGGATTTATAATATAAAATATAAATTTAATGGTGTAGCGATGATGATAAGAAAATTTAAAAATGATGATTTATTAGATATTATGGAGATTTGGCTGAATGCAAATATAGATGCCCATTCTTTTATATCGGCAGATTACTGGAAGAATAATTTTGATACAGTAAAACAACTTATTCCACAGGCAGAGGTATTTGTCTATGAAGAAGATGGTAACGTTCTTGGTTTTATAGGATTAATGGATGAATACATTGCTGGAATTTTTGTTGATAAATTAAAAAGGTCAAATGGCATAGGCTTTTCCCTATTACATATGGCGAAAGAAAAAAAGAACAGATTAGTATTATCTGTTTATAGTAAAAATGAAAGGGCAATTCAATTTTATAAAAAAGCTGGCTTTCATATAAAAGAATGCAAACTAGACGAAGAAACCAAAGAAGAAGAATATATTATGTATTGGGAGAGGGATAAATTCTCTCATCTAAAAATTAATTAACAGACGATAATTAATACTATATTCACAGCTATAACTTATTTTAATACTATATTTTTATCTGTATATTACCCTAAATATAAAAAATTATACTATATATAGGAACTTATAGAGCATATAAGATATTATTGTAATATTTTTTTGCTAATTTATATACCAAAGACTTTGTATTAAGAAGTAACTATTCATAAATGGTATAATAAATTTGTTACTAAAAATATAAGTAAATATATTTATGTAAGCATAAGGAGGAAAGAAGATGTACAAAAAATTATTTGCTATTGGGATTTTAAGTTTATCTCTTATTATGGGATGTGGAAAAAATGGTGTAGCTACTTCATATAACATATCCGAACAAGATGGAGTTATAAAAACCTATTATGAAATGAATGATGGAACATGGAAGTGTGAAGACACAATTTATAAATATCGCTTAGAATTGTCAGGTAGAATACCAAATGCAGTAAAAGACAGTTATTATGTTATATTAACAAACAATGATGAACTAACTTTTACCGATGTATGGAAAAGTCAGCTTAGTAGTTCACTAGAAGATGCCAAAGTAATGGAAGATTCTGTTATTGTAGAAATGAGGTAAGTAATACTTATCGTAAATAACTAAAAAGAGGATACAATATGTTTAATAGTAATAATATAGTCATCAAAGAAATAGCATCTCATGAATTAGATAAAGCATTCTATTTAATGTGGCAAGTATTTCAGGAATTTGTAGCAGAGGAGTTACAGAAGTTAAACTAAATGCTTCTCCCTATGCAGTGCCATTTTACTATCGTATGGGATTTAAAGCCATTGGCGAACAGTCTTCTTATAAAGGGATTTTATATACACCAATGAAGATAACTCTTTAAAATATACTATGTTCATTTCTTTATTGTTACAATTATAGATGGAATAGATTCAATACATATGTTTTATCTGAAAAGATTTGAAAAATCTTCGATACAGCTAAAAGAACGTATATCATATGCAGAAATTTTGTTTATTAAAAATGTTGGACATGAGGTGAATTTAGATACACCAGAAGAGCTTGGGGAAATGTTAAATGAGTTTTTAAATAGAAATGAAATAATGAAATATGAGTTTTAATTTCAGGAGAATATATTATTATGATAAAATAGTTCAAACTTACAGAAAATCAGGCATATTGGTTTTTGTATATTAGGTTTGGTATTTTTCACAATACAAGAAATACCATATATGATTATGCCTTTGATGAAACTTACCACAAATCCTATCATGGAAATGCCTGATAAATCTGTGATATTGAATATATGTGATAAGGTGTTAGGGTCACTTTGTATTGCGATAATGATTTTTATTATGAATGATAAAGTTAATTTATTTTCACTGAATAGTAAACAAGAAATTTTACTTTTTACGATTGCGATAGTAGTTCTTATAATGAATTTTGTTGGGTGGAGTTTATATTTTAATGGTCATCAAAGTATGGCTATTATGATTGGATTTTTAGCTGTTTTACCACCTTTGTATTATGTTTTTATTGGACTTTGGCGTAGTAATACAGCATTGGTTATTACTAGCTTTTTGTTCCTAGTAACACATATAACTAATGTCTGGAACAATTTAAAATTCTAGTTTATCTTAATTTTATTCTAAAATTTTATAACTACATATATTGTTATTTATGTAAGAGATAGAAAATAAATGGTGATAAATAGTATGATAATTAAGTTTTAGGCTAACAAGAATTTTTAATTTGTAAAGGAGTTTCAATATGGTCGAAGTAATAAAAAAAGATAATTTTAATGTAAGTAAAAATGATGTAATTGCTACCTTGGAAAATTCTATCTACAAAGATAGGTATAAAGTATATGAAACTTTTTTGAAGAAAAAAGATGTTCGATGGAGAAGAGGAAAAAAAGATGAATTTCAACGTTCTTTAGTAGATAGTGGATTAAAATATTTTGCATATATTAAATTTTATTTAGATGGAGATAACAAGTATGCTATTGTTGCTGGTAAAAGTGGTTCAAAAAAAGTAAATCCAACATCAGGTTGTGATCTTTCATTCTCAACAAACCCAGAACATGGTGAAGCCAGAAGATGGCTTAAAAAAATGGAAAAAAAATGGTGTCAAACCGAAATAATAATTATTTGGTCAAATGATATAGATGAAAAGAAGAACGAAGAGGAGGCTTTTAATATTGAACGTTATTTAAAGGAAACTTTTAATCTTTTGGGAAGTTGACTATGCTATTAAAATCTAATGGCTTTAAATAAGACTTTTTATAGAAATCTATTAAAAAAGGAGCGGGGTAAAGTATGAAAAAACATACACTAAAACATTATTATATTCATAATTACATGGGGAGACTATCTTTATATTATCTTGTGTTACTAGCATATTTATTTATATCGTTTATCATTCCCATACTAATAAGTTCATTTATCGATAGTTCTATTGAAGCACGGCAAATATTCAATTTTCATTTATTATTTCTAGCTTTATTCTGTGTGGCTGAACTGATATTTTCTTCAATGAAAGATGAACTTAATATTCGTTTGTCTAATAAAATTTCGTTTCATATTGAATATTTCATTGCAGATCATATAAAGCATTCGGACTATGAACAAATAAAAAAATATGATGATGCATATTTGGCACAACGCATCAATAATGATGCTGTTATTGTTGGAGATTATATTTGTGAGAAATTTCCTTATTTCATTACAGATATATGCTCTATTATATTCATTCTCTTGTATTTGACCTATATAGATTGGATGCTTGGCTGCATATTTATCGGTGGAACTATTATATACATATTATCATATGTGATTACCAATAAGTATTTATTTAAACTTGCTGAAAAAATGTTTGATGCGCAAGCTTCCTTTTTTGCAATGTTGAGTGACCAATTTAATAGTATATTATTAATAAAAATCAACTCATGGTACGAAGAAAAAAACAAAGAATTTAAGGAGATTGTTGGAAAATTTTATATACATTCTTTACACTATTTACGTCTTGAATTTATCCGAAAGGATGGTGGAATGTTTTTTTGTAGGATACTTATGATTTTGGCTATGTGTGAAATAGGCATTAATATTTTAAATGGAAATTCTTCCATTGGTATGATGACCAGCTTAGTTCTATATACAGAAATAATTGTTTCCAAGCTAAATTCTGCTAACTCATTTGGTGATTCCTATCAAAAATATAAATTAGCTAACAAAAGATTATCTGAATTAAGATCTTATGATTTGGAAACAAATGGAGAACAACAGCTAGCTCATATTGACCATATTGAGTTAAAGAACGTTTCTTATAATGTTGGAAATCGTGAGTTGATTTATCCTGATGTTAGATTTATAAAAGGTAATATATATGTATTAAAAGGTGAAAATGGTTCTGGTAAAAGTACATTAACAAACTTATTGTTAGGTATTTTACACTGCAGTAAAGGAGAGATTACTTATAATGGTACGAAAATTTGCGATATCAATATGAATGTATTAAGAAGAAATATTATTGCTGTGAAGAATCAAACGCCTTATATTATTGATGGAAATTTAAAAAGGAATATTTTGTTTGGTAATGAAAAAAATATTCCTTCCACTATCGAAAACTTTATAAATAAATTTTTGGATTTTTCTAAAACACGTGGTGGATGGAATATGAATATTATGCATAAAAACACCGAATTATCTGGTGGTGAACAACAACGTATTGCAATCAGTAGAGCATTATGTAAGGATGGGGATTTTCTAATATTAGATGAACCAACCAATGGATTGGATGATGTTGCCAAATATGATTTATTATCAGCATTAGATAAAATGAAAGATAAGATAGTATTGGTAATTACACACGATGAATGCTTTGATAAAATTGCAGATGAAATTTTACAATTAGAATAAACTTGCAATGTTAATTTGCGTTGCTTGTCGCAGCAGCAACAAATAATTTCGGTGAATCGCTATCTGAGATGGTTAGGTTTTGTAGAGTTAGCTAAATTATGCAAAAGATACGGGTAGAATTATTTGATGTAAGAGGGTGTTTTAAAAATATCTATTTTAGTGATTTTGAAACACTCTCTTTTCTCATTTTTTTTATAGAGATTTCATATCTCCCATGAATATTAGATTATGATGGTATATTGTCGTTGTATATGCAATACATAGATAGCTAGGGAAAGGTGAATTAGTTGGAAATATTTATCTCACCCGGAATATCTAATTATTTGCAGAAACATGATTTCGTCTAAAGTTAAAGATATAAGAATATATATATCATTCAACTTATAGGTCTGTTTTCTTATTTTAAAGTTTTCTTTTATTTACTATATCTATAACTTATTTTGTTTTATCTAAAATTCTATTTTGTCACTAAATTACAATGACAATATATTGGATTTATAATAATTTTAAATTAAATTAATTAATAAATAATAATATTACAGAAAAAATATATTATAGCATTGAAAAAGCAAAACTATTGTAGTATAATTGATTATATGAAATATATTTTTTGTCATTTTGTTGTTATTTTATAATATAAGGGGGTGAAGAATTTTATAATAATATCTACTGTTATTTTGATATTATTTCTTGTTGGCACATCATTTTTAATAGTTTATTTTGACTAATCTTGACTAATAAATTTATCAATAATTAAATCCCATGATACTTTAAAAGAAAGCTTGAAATAAAAGGGGGTAAAAAATGAAGAAAAAAAATTTAATTGCTTTATCTATTATTATATTAGGTGTTATTGCGTTTAGTGTGTATTATTTTAACATGCAACAAAAAGATTTAATCACAGCAGGAAGTATCGGTGGAGTAACATTTACTAATAAAGTTCATGATACAATAAATCATATTTTTTATGTAACAGCTCAAAGTGATTCAGCTGGTGCTGGAACAAAGGCATATTTTTCAGAACCTAAAAGGTTAAAGATAAATGGAGATTTATTTCAAGCAATTGTACCAGATGTTGAGTATGAAAGCGTATCTGTTCAATTTGTAGTTCCATATGATCAAGCAGAAGAACTTGAATTAATAGATAGTAATGGTAATTTGGTTTTAGATAAATTATTATCTGATTTCAGTCTAGTACAAGAATATGGTTATATAACAACAGTTACTTTTAAACATAATTTTTAGGAGGTTTTTTTATGAAATCTCAGAATGAAGTCTTTTATGATGAATACAAGGCTTTGTATAAGTCTTTCTTGGCAGACTATCCAAAGCTTTCTGTGGTATACAATATGAACTTTGGCCATGCATATCCGAGAATGGTATTGCCATATGGAATGCCAGTTAAAATTGATATGACAAAAAAAGAGATTCAATATTT
>CALWGN010000200.1 GCA_944380055.1 uncultured Lachnospiraceae bacterium | reverse complement strand
TTCTCCTACTTGGAATTGCATTTTCATAAAATCATCGTATTCAATTTCTGCTTTTGGTTCAATATCAATCACTGGTTCTTCCTCTTTCTTTTCTACTTCTGCCATTTGAGCTTTTTTAATTTCCTCTGCTTTTTTTAGTGTTTCTTCTACATCTAAACGAGCAAATAAAATTTCTGGTTTTTCCACTACTTTTGTACCAGATTCATACACTCCAAACGTATTTAACTCTTCTAATTCTTTTAATGCACCATTAAATTGACTAGCAATTTTTTCTGCTGTTGTAGGCATAAATGGTTTTAATAAACTAGCACCAATTAAAATACTTTCTGCAAGGTTATATAACACTTCACTTAAACGTTCTTTCTTATCTTCTTCCTTTGCAAGTGCCCAAGGCATTGTCTCATCAATATACTTGTTACAACGCTTAAATAATGTGAAAATTTCAGTAATAGCATCTGCTACACGAAGCTTATCCATCTTTTCACAAGTCTTTTTCACTGCTTCCATAGCGACTGCTTTTAATTCTTCATCCACTGACTCTGTTACATTTGTACGTGTCATAACCCCATCAAAATATTTATTTGACATAGAAATGGTACGATTTACAAGATTTCCTAATGTATTTGCTAAATCAGAGTTCATACGTTCAATCATAAGTTCCCATGTAATAACTCCGTCATTATCAAATGGCATTTCATGAAGAACGAAGTAACGAACTGCATCTACGCCAAATACACTTACTAAATCATCTGCATACAATACATTTCCTTTTGACTTACTCATTTTTCCATCTCCTTGTAATAACCAAGGGTGTCCAAATACTTGCTTTGGTAATGGTAAATCAAGTGCCATAAGCATAATTGGCCAATAAATGGTATGGAAACGTAAAATATCTTTTCCAATTAGATGGACATCTGCTGGCCAATATTTCTCAAACATTTCATTGCTATTTCCATCTAGGTCAAATCCTAAACCTGTAATATAGTTTGTCAATGCGTCAATCCAAACGTATACTACGTGCTTTGGATCAAAATCTACTGGAATTCCCCACTTAAATGTGGTTCTTGATACACATAAATCTTGAAGCCCTGGCAATAAGAAGTTATTCATCATTTCATTTTTTCTTGATTCTGGTTGAATAAAATCAGGATGTTCATTGATATAATCAATTAACTTTTGAGTATATTTACTCATTTTAAAGAAATATGCTTCTTCCTTTGCTGGCTGACATTCTCTTCCGCAGTCTGGACATTTTCCATCTACTAACTGTGAACTTGTAAAGAATGATTCACATGGTGTACAATACATTCCTTCATAATGCCCTTTGTAAATATCTCCTTTATCATATAACTTCTTAAATATTTTTTGTACTTGTAATTCATGGTCCTTGTCTGTTGTACGAATAAATTTATCATAAGAAGTATCCATTAAGTCCCAAATCTTTTTAATCTCTTCTGCTACCCCATCGACAAATTGTTGTGGAGTAACTCCTGCTTCTTCTGCCTTTAACTCAATTTTTTGTCCATGCTCATCTGTTCCAGTTTGAAAACGAACATCATATCCTTGCATTCTTTTAAATCTAGCAATACTATCTGCTAAAATAATTTCGTAAGTATTCCCAATGTGTGGCTTGCCAGATGTGTAAGCAATGGCTGTTGTAATATAATATGGTTTCTTCATTTTCTATCCCTCCACTTATTACAGGGTCCTATATGAGTACCTGCATAATTTTTCTTTGCCTGTAAGCAATTATTACTATTTACAAAATGCTATATAATCTCCATTATAGTATATTATATCCCTATTGTCTATTTTTTTATCATTGTATTTTTACACCTATCATAAGCTATTTTCTTTTTTGTCATATCTTTTTTTATATTCCATATATTGTAATAACATTGAATTCAATAGGAGTTTTTATGAATCGAAACCTTATTCCTTCTTCTTTATCCTCTGCTATAAAGGAGAAACGTTTTATACGCTTATTAGCTATTATATTCTTGGCAATTATTATATGCATTATATCCTTTTTACTTTTTACTCATAGCTTTTCTCGTAAAAAAGATAATAATTTATCCACAGAAAGTAGCTATCAAGAGCCTACCTTATCCACAGATACCACTGGCAATTCCACATCAGATAATGAGAACTCTTCTACAGAAAGTTCTGCCTTTACTACATTTACCAATGAACTTTTTTGTGATTGGCTTTCTTCTAGCACACTAGATTTACATTATGTTGTTGCAAATCCTGATGATTATAATATTGTTCCAACCTCTATTACATTAGGAAGTTCTTCTCCAGATGCTATTAATAGCTACTATGAAAATCTTTCCAATGCTTTAGAAAAATTATTAACCTTTAATAAAAGTGACCTAATAAAACAAGAACAGCTTACCTATGATATTATACTTTCCTATCTTCAAATGGAACTTAGCGTAAAAGACCTTTCCTTATATAACGAGCCTCTTGGCTCTATTACCGGCATTCAGGCACAACTTCCTATTTTATTGAATGAATACCGTTTTTATACAAGAGAAGATATTACTACTTACTTACAGTTAATTCCTAGTATTGTTTCTTACTTTAATAGTATTTTAGAGCTGGAACAAGAAAAGTCTAACGCTGGTTTGTTAATGAGTGACCCTTTACTGGATAGAATCATTGCCCAATGTGAAAGTTTTATTGCTAACCCTGAAGAAAATGTGCTCATTACTGGATTTGAAGAACATTTATCACAGGTTTCTGATTTATCTAGTGAAGAAAAAAATGCTTACATAGAAGAAAATAAAAACAGAGTATTGGCATTTGTTATTCCTGCCTATCAAACATTAATTGAGGGGCTTACATCACTAAAAGGTACTGGTACAGTAGAAGGACTTTCTCATACACCAAACGGAAAGCAATACTATGAGTATTTAGTAAAAGCAAATTCTGGTACGAGCAAAACAATAGAACAATTAAAAGAGTCTATTAATAAACAAATTTATAATAACTTAGTTGCTATGTATGACGCTTATGATAATTTATCAGGGGCAGATGACTTACTATCTGACTATTCCTTTCCTTTAACCAAACCAGATGAAACATTAGATTATTTAAAAAACTCCCTATCTACTATGTTTCCTAATGCACCAGATGTTTCCTATGAAGTTAAATATGTTCCCAACTCATTGGAAGATTTTTTAAGCCCTGCCTTCTATCTTGTTCCTCCTCTTGATAAAATGGAGGATAATGTTATTTACATTAACGGAAAAGAATGGGTAGATTTAGAAAAATTGTATCCGTCCATTGCTCATGAAGGCTATCCTAGACACTT
>CALWGN010000199.1 GCA_944380055.1 uncultured Lachnospiraceae bacterium | reverse complement strand
CCATACCAGCTATTTTTACTGCTTTTTCTGTAATACGAAATCACAATGGATAGATTAAGTGTAAACTTGTTCCAGTAGCTACACAAATTCTTCCTATATTTCCTGTATTTGCTGGAATTTCTGGTTCAAATAATATAATATTCATAGAAATTTCCTTTCTAGCTATAACATTAAAAGATAATATCTAGCTTATATATTTCATCTGTTTTTGGTAAATCTAAAAATCTTTGTTCCTCTTCATTTCGAATAATTCTATCATTTCCTTTTATTACTTTACCTATAATTGTTCCTTTTATTCCATATTGTTTTAACTGTTCAATTAACTGATTTGCGTTATCTGTTGCCATTAACATTGAGCCACCAGATAGTAAATAATATGGATTTACATTAAAGTATTCGCTAACTTCAACCGTTTCTTGTCGTATTGGAATTGCTTTTAAATCAATATCCATTCCAACATTAGCACCATCTAGCATTTCCCATAATCCACCGAGTATTCCACCTTCTGATAAATTATGCATAGCTGTTACACCAAGAGCTTTTCCTATTTCACATTCTCTCTGGCAACTTAATTGTTCTATGAATTCCTCCGCTCTATCAATAAATTCACTCCGATAGCGTGTGAGCAGTTCTTCTCTTTTATAATGAGCAATTAAATAGCTCCCCTCTAGCCCTATATCTTTTGTAATGACTAAATCTTGTCCTGGCTTTGCTTTTTCTAACAGTACTTCTTTTCTTTTTCCTATAGCTGTTAATGATAAGATTGGCTCTGATACTGCCATAGAAACGGTTGTATGACCTCCAATAATTTCCATATTGTGTTTTTCACACAATTTATCTAGCTGTTTCATCCATTGGCACATTAACATTTCTTCACTTTTTTTAGGAAAAATAATCTCCACCAATAAACTCATTGGCTGCGCACCATCTGCAAATAAGTTATTTACAACCCGATAAAATGCAAAGATTGGAGCTTTTCTACTTTTTAAGCTTATGGAGTTCACTGACATAACAAAAACTCCGTCTTTATCAGATGAAATAACGGAGCTATTATTTCCAATTCCTGCACCAACAAGAACCTCTTCTCTTCTTGATGTAATTGGCTTTAAAATACTTCTTTTCAATGTATTGTATGAAACCTTTCCTAGCCTCATAGTTTTCGTCCTCTTCTTTTAAATTAATAATTTTTCTTCATTTATTTGAAGGTAGAAACAATGAGCTGCTCACTGCCTCTACCTTTTCTATTAATATTATTTAGTTTTTATTACGCACCGTTTGCAATATCTTGTACATCTTGTGCGTTAGGTTCTTGTGCAACTGGTGCTGTTGTCGCTTGTTCAACCGTTGTGGTTGGCGCTGTTGTCGTTGGTGCTGTTGTCGTTGGTGCTGTTGTTTCTGGGGCAACTGTCGTTGTAGGCGCCGTTGTTTCTGGTTGCGTTGCCTCTGGTGTGGTTGTTTCTGGGGCCTTTGTTGTTGTCTCTGCCGCTTTTGAAGTTGTTGTTTCTTCAGAAGTTGTTGTTGTATTTGGCTTTGTTGTTGTAGTTGTTTCATTTGTATACTTAATATCGTATTGCATTCTGCCTTGAGAATCAATCCAAATATCAAATGTACAATCTGCTGCATGATACAACATACCACTTCCCGCCTTATAACGAGTTGTATTCACTTCTGTTGTATTCACTAGCACACCATCTACATATTCTTGTTTCCATAAACGAGCTGTCATTTTAGGATGTGGTGTATAAGCAACACGTAGTTTTTCTCCCACATCTGCCTTCTTTCCTAAAGGTAAAGAGTTATCAACTGCTGTCTTATAATATGGCTCTACGAAAGAATTTTCCAATACTTCTGAAACATACTTAATAACACGATTTTCTGGACGTTGTTCTGTTCCATAAATAGATACTGTAACTTTATTGCCACTTCTATAAGCTTCTAAATAAATTGGATATTCTGTGTTATTAACAAATGTAAAATCACTATTTCCTGCTGCATATACCATAGCATCCATCGCTGGCTCTACATAATAAACATACATAGAGTGGCTTCTTCTAAATGTAACTTCTAATTCTGACCATAGTACTGCATTATACATAGTAGATGCTACCTGACAAATTCCACCACCTACACCATCGACTACTTGACCATTTTCAAAAGTACCTGCTTCCTGATAACCACCTTCTGTTGTTACTGGTGCCATCATTTCAAGTGCTGAGATTGTTTCTCCTGGCAAATATACTCGTCCATTAATTTTGTCTGCTGCCAATTGGATATTATGAGTTCTAGACGTTTGTGATACATCAAACTCTGTTGTTGATGATCCTAATGGCTTTTCAGAAAAATGAGAAAAAATATCTGGATCTAGTGTTGGGCGAGATTCTGTATACTCTATTTCACATACAATTGCTTCATCGGAACCATCTGCTGATGCAATTGCTTCTTTTACTTGTTCATACACTGCTTCATCATCAAATGTATATCCAATAACTCCCTCTTCTACCACAAATTTTCCATTTTCTCTTTTTACTGTTGGTTCCTTAGCTTCTGTTTTAAATGGCTCTAGTTGTTCTGACAACTTTGCCTTTACTAATTCTTCATCAAGAGATATAGATAAATCTATCTTTTTAGGATTACTTTCTAAATCCTTTTGCTCCATATATCTGCGAATAATATTTCCTTGAGGCATTGCCTTTTTTATTTCATTTAAAACACTTTCACTATCTGATTTAAATCCTAAATCTGAAAAAGGAATTTCTACTTCCTCTTCTCCAAGTTTTAAAACAACTTTTTGTTGTGAAAATTGTTCTAAATATTCTAATACTTTATTGGATGCCTCTTTTACTGTTAATCCCGATAAATCCATATCATCTACAAAGATTCCTTCTGGAACTATTGCGTCATCTGAAATATACTCAATATTTGTAGCTCTTTCTTCTTCTGAAACATCATCATTTGCCGCAAATATAATCGTAGTTCCAGCTACTGCTAACATTACTAGTAAGACCAATAATATCCAACTTTTTTTCTTCATTGTTACGCTACTCCTTTACATAACTTTATCTATATATTGTCCATCAGATACAACATTTTATGTACTTATTTGTAAGTTTCCTCATTTTGTATCTATTAGTCACTTATTTCTCCATAGTCATGGACATATATTTAAGTGTTATAATAACATATCAATGGATATTTTCAACTCTTCCATTTAATTATTAATAAAAATGTAACATCTTACGTTGTACTAACTTGTACCTATTCAATATACTTTTTTTGTTTTTTATTTGCCCACTATAATACAGCTAATATAGCAGATAATAATGCTGGTATAACCATGCAAACAACTAACAACCCTGCAATAATAGCAGTAACCATTTTTTTTGTTTTTTTATTGTTCATATTAAGCATAAATAAGATACCTCCATTCTCCTATTTGTTTCTTTTTACTCTTCCATATTGACTAATTAACGTATCAATTAATCTAGAGCATTCACTTTTAGTTAACAAATCAATATTAATATTTATTACTATTTTATGATATTTTATAAAATCTATCAAGTATTCCTTTTGAAATTTTGTCATAGGCTGTTCTTTTTTTACTTTAAAGAGTAATGGTTTCCATTGAAATTGTTCCAAATTGCTATGATAAAACTGTTTTTTTAGTTTTTCAAAAATAATATGGGCTGCCAAAGCATCATTTAACGCTCTGTGGTGATTTTCATTTTTAATATTTAAATATTCACAAACATAATTTAAGTTCTTTTTTTCTAAATTAGGAAGGAACTTACGACTAAGCTTTAGTGTATCAATTCCTAAACGCTCATATGCTTCTCCATAATTTACAATTGCTTTTTTTATAAAGCTATAATCAAACATAATATTATGCCCTACCAATGGTAAATCTTTTGCAAACTCTAAAAACTTAGGTACTACCTCGTTTATATTATAAGCATATTTTACCATTTCATTACTAATTCCTGTTAATTTCTCAACTTCTTCTTTGATGTGGATACCAGGATATACAAGTGTTTGAAATGTATCTACTACATTTCCATCACAAACTTTCACAGCTCCTATTTCAATAATTTTATCTTTTTTCGGATTTAATCCTGTTGTTTCTAAATCTAAAGCAATATAACTTTCCAATTGTTTCATATATGCCTCATTTCTATGCTACTTTTTTCCTCTTGAATTTGTCTTTTTCATTGCACCAGATTGAGGACAATATTCTCTTAAAAAGCAACGATCACATTGTGGGCTTCTTGCTGTACAAATTCCTCTTCCATGAGTAATAATTTGGATATTATATAAAATCCAATGATCTTTTGGCAATATTTTCATTAAGTCATATTCTATTTTCTCTGGATCTTCTTCTTTGGTAAATCCCAGTTTTCTAGAGATTCTTTTTACATGAGTATCTACAACAATACTTGGCTTGTTGTAAATGTTTCCTAAAATTACATTTGCTGTCTTTCTTCCAACACCTGCTAATGCTGTTAGCTCTTCTAGGGTATCAGGAACAATTCCATTATGCTTTTCTAATAATACTCTTGTACAAGAAATAATGTTTTTTGCCTTCATTCTAAAAAATCCAATAGAGCGAATATCATCTTCTAATTCTGCTTGATTTGCATTAGCAAATTTTTCTATTGTGTCATACTTTACAAATAAGTCTTTTGTTACTATATTTACTCGCTCATCGGTACATTGTGCACTAAGTATAACTGCTATTAATAACTGCCATGGGGTCTCATGATTTAAATAGCATTTGTACTCTCTTGTATAATGCTCATCTAGTAACTCTAATATTTTAGCAACTCGTTTTTTGTCCACTCGTACTGCCATACATTTCCTTTCTTTTTATTTTTATTACTTGTTTTTTCTTTTCAAAGACTAACAATTTATTATAACGTATACTATAATTAATACATTAATCTATTGTATACTACTTGTAATATCATATACAATTCCATCATGATTTAGTGCTTCTCTTTCCTTATACGTAAACAATGTCCAATATTGCCCTAACTCCATTATTTTTTCATTGCATAACTTTTCTACATTAAAAGGCAATATTTCTATATGAGTCATATTCATTAATTGTCTACTTGTAAATCCATCATAAGAAACTAAATACTTTCTTTCCTTATCTTCTTTTATATAAAACTCTTTTATTTTTTCTTTGTACTGTCCTAAATCCTGACTAAAAGAAAGTCTGCTTTTTGCATTTTCTCTTAAATAATAATCATACGTAAGAAGACTTGTATAAATCACCTTATGGTCTAATTTTTCTTCTTTTTTATTTATCTTTAATGCAAATTCCAATAATAATTCATAGCGTTTCATACGGCTATGACTCATGGAAAATAAATCTTTTTCTTCATAATAATCAGCTAACGCTTCATACATATGAAATGGAGTCTTAAACTGAGCAACTAAATATTGTAGCGTATGTTTAAACTGTCCACTGTTATAGTAAACTTCTACTACTTCCTCTATCCCTTTTAATCGTAATACTTCATTGTAAGAAAGCCATTTTGTATATAAAACCTCATAAGGAGGTCTATCACGATATATAATACCATAAGTATTTGCCATTTCATGCATATAAGAACCTTTTAGAACTTTTAAAAATCCTACTTGTAACTGCTCTGGCTCTAATGCATATACTTCATTAAAGGAATTTGCAAAACTATGATAATCCTCATATGGAAGTCCAATAATTAAATCTAGATGTTGATGAATATTTTTAAATGTATTCACTTTCTTTACTACTTTTGTTATATTTTCAAAGCTAGCATTACGTCTGATTTCCTTTGCTGTTACTGGATTGGTTGTTTGAACACCTATTTCTAGCTGTATAAGTCCAGGACGCATATTTTTTAATATATTTAACTCATCTTCACTAATTAAATCAGCAGAGATTTCAAAATGAAAATTAGTAATTCCATTATCATGTTCCAATAAGTAATTCCAAATTTCCATGCAATGAGATTTTTTACAGTTAAATGTACGGTCTACTAATTTTACTTGTGCCACTTTTTTATCTAAGAAAAATTGTATTTCTTTTTTTACTATTTCCACATCTCTAAATCTCACCCGTTTATCTACAGAAGATAAACAATAGCTACAAGAAAATGGACAGCCACGACTTGTTTCATAATAAATAATACGATTTTCAAAAGGTGCTAAATCATCATATAAAAATGGTACTTCTGTTAAGTCCAACAAATCCGTTCTTACTTTAGTTTGTATAATCTGATCATTATCTAAGCGGTACACAATACCTGTTACATGGCTAAGGTCATCCTTGCCCTCATCGTAACACTTAGAAACTTCTAAAAATGTTTTCTCACCTTCTCCTAACATAATACCTGTTACTGCTGGCATTCGTTTTAAAGAGTCCTCTCCATCAAAAGATACTTCTGGCCCACCAAGCCATATTTTTGTGTTTGGTAATACCTTATGAATATCTTTTACAAGTAACTCTACATAATGAATATTCCAAATATAACAAGATATTCCTAATAAATCTGGCTTTCTCTTATATATATCTTCTAAAATAAAATCCAATTCTTGATTAATGGTATACTCTGCCAGCTCTATGCTAAGATTTTGAAATGTTGTATATTTTTCTGCATATGCCTTTAAACTATAAATTGCAGGATTGCTATGAATGTATTTTGCATTAATCCCACATAACAAAAATTTCATACAATTCTCCTCTATGTTTTCTATTTTTTACCTAATTTATTTGCAACTTGTTATTGTTCATTATTTCCTATTTTTATGCTTGCTTTTTACATATATAAGATGAACGTTTTGTGTTTATTATAACACGCATCATTTTTTGAGACAAGAAAAACTGGTGCTTTCGTAAGGGGGATAGCCTAACAAACACCAGTTTTTTATAATACATACATTACTCATTACTTAATCATATATTTTATGTAATTCCTTAAAATCAATTAAGTGTTCCATTTTACATGCTTTCATTAATTCATCTCGCACTTCCATAATAGCAAATCCAAGATAATTTTCTCCTACATAAGAGCCATTTTCTCTTCTTACAGACCAAATAGTGTCATTTTCATCTACTTGAACAAGTATACTATCTTTTGTTTCAAATAGCCTCTTTTTTAATTGTTCATTTTGTAAAAACTTTGCATAGTTTCCATTTAAAGCGATAGAATATTTTACTTTATTCCATATATCTTCATTAAAATTAGCAATATTTCTTCCTAATCTCACTATTTCTTTTGGATCATTACTTAACATAATACTTTTTTCTGAATCTCCATCCAAAAATAGACGAGCCTTTTTTGCCATCATATATTGTTCCATACAGCAATAAGTATCTGTATCTACTGTAAACTCACAAATCCAGTTTTGAGCTAGCCACTCATATCCGTTTGTTTTCTTTCCTGAAAACTCAATAATAGAAGGATTCTCTTTGCTTTCTAGTTGTTTAAATGAATAAAAAGGAACTCCATATGGCTGCCAATATTCTATTAACCCACGTAAAATTTCAAATTTATTCTTTTCAAAATCATCCTCTTCATCGTCTCCAACATCAAAATCTTCATCCCAATACCCTTTCCATGGCTTTGGTGCTGGAAACATTATTTTGTATTGTTCTCTTTCTTCCTCTTTTAATTCATCTATCCACTCTTGTAATGCATTTTTATATTCTTCTGCATACCCCATTCTCCAGCCGATAGAATATGGACTAATACTAGGATACATTAGCCACAATGGTGCCATTGGCTTTTCTAGTGTGAATTTTCTCACGATTTTCCTCCTAATTTACATGTATTATTTGTTACTACTATTTATGTTTAGAATAAAGGAATTTTTAAGAAAATACAACACTTATATTCCTATCTTTTTTACTATACGATAAAATTATAGAAAAAATCATTTTTCTTATTAAATTTATGTGAGAACTTATAATAGACATTTCTATTTTGTTATGCTATTCTATGGAAAGATATATTATGAAAAAAGGACGGGTATGTTATGAAAACCATTGAAACTCAATCAAATGGCATTACAGAAGGTGTCATTTGGAAACAACTACTTATTTTCTTCTTTCCTATTTTATTAGGGACTTTTTTTCAACAACTTTATAATACAGTAGATGCTATTGTAGTAGGACAGTATATAGGAAAAGAAGCTTTAGCAGCAGTAGGTGGTGCAACTGGGTCTATCATTAACTTAATTATTGGTTTTTTTGTTGGCTTAGCTTCTGGTGCATCTGTTATTATCGCACAATATTATGGGGCAAAAAATGCTACGGATACAAGCAAAGCAGTTCATACAGCTATTGCTCTTAGTCTTTCTGGCGGATTATTTTTTACTATATTTGGAATTGTAATATCTCCTACTGCACTACGATTAATGGGTACTCCTGACGATATTATGAGTCATGCAACTACTTATATTCAAATATACTTTTTAGGAACTATTTTTAATTTACTTTACAATATTGGTTCTGGAATTTTACGAGCTATAGGCGACTCTAAGCGTCCACTTTATTATTTAATTGTATGTAGCCTTGTAAATGTTGTCCTTGACTTATTATTTGTACCTGTTCTTCATTTAGGTGTTCTTGGCGCTGCTCTTGCAACGCTAATTTCTCAAGTAATTAGTGGCCTTTTAATTGTACGTACTCTTTTAACAACAACAGATATTTATCGACTAACAATAAAAAAAATTCGTTTTCATTTTTCTATTTTAAACCATATTGTGAGAATTGGATTACCAGCAGGCTTACAATCTGTTATGTATACAAGCTCTAATATTATTATTCAGTCTTGTGTAAACTCATTTGGAACAGATACGGTTGCTGCATGGACTGCATATTCAAAAATTGATGGTATCTTTTGGATGATTATGAGTGCCTTTGGTATTGCTATTACTACATTTGCTGGCCAAAATTATGGAGCACAAAAATATGACCGTATTAAAAAAAGTGTACGAGTTTGTTTGATTATGGCTATGTCTACAGCCATCGCTATTAGTATTTTTCTTGGAATCTTCGGAGAATATGTATATTTGTTGTTTACAAACGAAGAGTCTGTTATTCAACTAGGACTTATTCTTCTTAAGGTATTTTGTCCTTTTTATTTTACATATGTTTGCATTGAAATTTTATCTGGTGCCATTCGTGGTACAGGTAATGCCCTTGTTCCTATGATTTTAACTTGCGTAGGTGTGTGTGTACTACGAATTGTTTGGATTTATACTGTTGTTCCAGTGCATCATACACTAGAAACTGTGGCAGCTAGTTATCCAGTTACTTGGGCAGTCACTTCTATTCTATTTATTATTTATTATACTCGTGGAAAATGGTTAAAAAAATATCAGTAACATTTTCATATAAAGGATACAAAAGGCTGTCCCATAAGTGGGACAGCCTTTTGTATCCTTTGTCTTTTCGTAGCTTACCTATTATTTTGATTCTCTTTTGTATGTTAGCTTTGATACTTTTGGATGTACTGTAACAATCTTTTCTTTTGTATTCAGATTATGTAATACATCTTCTGACAAATTTATTTTATCATAGTATAAGCTTTTTTCAACGAACAAATATTGTAAATATTGTAAATATAACCCTTTTTTATTTTTTAGATTTTAATTTAATATTACATTTCATTGTTTGTTCTATTGCTATTTTCCATAAAATAGTTACAATGCTAATAAAAAAGGATCGATTCCTGTTTCATAACAAGATTCAATCCTAATTTATTTTCTATATTATTTGTATCAAACTTTTTCATAAAATAAAAAAAGCGCGAGACGGGATTCGAACCCGCGACCCTCGCCTTGGCAAGGCGATACTCCACCACTGAGCCACTCGCGCATAAAAATTATTTGGTTTACAAAAGCGGGTGATGGGAATCGAACCCACGTATCTAGCTTGGAAGGCTAGTGTTCTACCATTGAACTACACCCGCATATAAATGCCCAGAGCCGGAATCGAACCAGCGACACGAGGATTTTCAGTCCTCTGCTCTACCGACTGAGCTATCTGGGCAAATCCTCCGTTGTCTCCGCTCTGATTAACTAATCACCGTTACAACAAATACAATTGTAAATGATAATTTTAAATTTGTCAACTACTTTTTTAAATTTTTTTTATTTTTTCTATTTGCATGATTTTATTTACTATTTATTATTTAACATAGAGGATTTAAACATATGATTGCTTTTAGTTATCAAAATCTACCATAATGGATATTCCATTATCTACAATATTAATACTTGATAAATTAAACTGTTCATCCATTACCTGTAACGTATATTCAAAATGAACATTTCCTTCCTTTTTTACCATAAAAATATAGTGTCCATTTTCTTTTCCTTCTATCTCATCACAAATTTCACTATATATTTCTTCCCCATCTACTGCTCCATTATATCCAGCATCTTTAATTTTTTGTTCAATTAGTCTATATAATTCTTCCATTATATTTTACCTATCAGATACTAAGTATTCATTTAATTTATACTTAAGTATTCTTCCTTCCATATTATTATTAGCTTGTCAATATTATTAATAGTATATCACTTTCTATATCATTCGTATATAATTTTTAATTTTTATTTTTAGGTTAGTTATAAAATGAAATCGGACACTTAGAAACATAAAAAGTCATAAGAACTATGGTATAATTAAAGACTCACCAAAAATTAACCAAGGAGTTTCTTATGACTATGAACAGTTATACCACAAAATAAAAAACTTTTAAGTACTTAATAATAGAAAAAAGCTCAAATTGAATTTTTATTAAAATGTAAATTGCAATTTATAAAGTAATATTAAGTGAAAGCTTTAGCTGATATTTACTTTGATTTATTGTACAATTTTTATGTAAAATTTTATTTATTTCCATAAAGATATTTTACCACAAATCTCTTCCTTTTCGAAGTTTTGGATTTATTTTTTTGCATGAAAAAAGGAACTACTCACTAATTAGTGTAGTAGCCCCTTCTAGTTACTTTCCTAACAATGGTTCAATATTTTCAAACTGTTCCTTATTTTTTTCCATCTGCAAACCATTTCCTACAACACAAGCATAATCTTTCTTTTCCATCTCTTCAAATATACGAGCATAGCCTTTTATATGCTGTGATGTTGTTTTCGTAATTTCTTGTCGTATACGAGTTGTATCTTCTGACGACCAATTAGTAAAATAGCATCCATCTTCGTATCTTCCAATTTCTGCTGGCTTTTTCGGACGATCTAAAATTGCTAGTGCACCAATAATATATTTTGCCATCTCGTCCTCAGATAAGTCAAACTGCTCCACATACTGTTTTGCTTTATATAAGGAACTTAATGTTTCTATTTGCCTTGGATCGCGATATGAATAGAATACTACATTGCCAGTTCTTGCAACTTGGAAACCTGTTCCATATGCTCCACCTTTTACACGGACTTCATTCCATAAATAATCTAGTGTTAAAATTCTAGACAATACAAAAATATGACCTGTATAGCTAATTCCCATACGTTTTAAGGAATCGCATTTTGCTACATAGGATACCTCTGCTGGAACAGAAAAACCTTCTTTAAACGACTTTCCTTCTACATTAGTTTCTTTTATTTCTAAGTTTTCTTCTAAGAAGAAATTAGATTCTAATATTTCTTTTTTCTCATTTTCCCTTGGTACAAAATAAGACTGAGTTTCTATATAATCCTTGAAATTGTTAAATTCTTTTTCTTCTCCTATAAAGCTAATTGTAACTGGAACTTGAACAAAAATTTCTTTTACTAATTGCTCCAATGTTTGTTTTATCTTCTCAAAGTTATTATCAAACTGACGTAATAAGTCACATAAAAACTTATAGAAAGAAATTCCCTCCATCTGCTCTTTCATAGAGCCTACCTTTGAAAAATAGGACTGTGCTCTCATAACTGCTACACTATGACCACTGGATAAAAATTTTCGTTCCATATATGCTTTCATCTGAAGTAATATTTTTTGAACTTCTTCCTTTTTCTCAAATAAAGTATGAAGGCATATTTCCATTGGTATATTTACCATTTCATTTATATATTCTGGTAAACAACTACAAGCTACTACTAATTTTTGATGAATATTGCCTGCCATAGCTCCTTCTTGTAGTTCAGTAAAAAATTGCATAGATCCAAGCTTCATTTGAATTTCATTTTCTAACTGACTAGCACTATATTTTTTTGTATCCAAACCACTAAATAATTCGGTAAGAATTGTTAAATAAGGTAGCTTTTTTGGTTCAATAGAAGAAATATCAAAGTAATAGTATACATAAGAAATTTGACTTGTAAATATATTGTGATATAAATAAGTAATTTCATTTTTCCCATCTTTTGGCTCTATTACCTCTAAATAATTGTTCTCTACTTGACTTACCACATCTTCAATTGTTAACTTTGGCAATGTATCTAACTGTTCTTTTGTATTTTTTGTCATTTGACTAATACGAAGCTGATTACATTGTTCTCGTATTTTTTCTTTTTCCTCACTAGATAATGTTTTCTCTAGTTGTGCTAATTTTTGTTCTTCTTTTGATAATACCTTTCCTTCTTTTTTCTTTGTTTCTAATACAACGACTGCTTTATGATTATTTTTTAGTAAAGCCCCATCAATTAACATTTCATAATAATCTGTCTCTATATTTTCTCGGAGTGTTTTTAAAATATCGTTGTATTTTAAAAATGATAATACTTCATTTCCATATAACCATCCTTCTAATGCATTTAAAGAATATATAATCCCATCTGGCATACCAAAGTTTTTCTCTCTCATAGAAAATTCCACTTGATTCATAATGGCATGCAATCGTTCCCTTGGAATTTTATGTTCTTTGATTTCTAAAAGTGTATCTTCTACCATTTTTACAAATATATCTTTTTTATCTTTTGTTGTATTTCTAAGCTGGAATATCACAATTGGTTGAAGCACTCCATCTCGAACAAAGCCAAAAGCATCTTCCCCTAGCTTAGCATCTAATAATTTTTTCTTTAATAAAGATTCGTTGCTTCCCATTAATACTTCCATTAATACTTTTAAAGCCATAATTTGCTCTCTATCTTTATAGCTTCCAACTACATAGGAAAGGGAAATTTGGCATTGTTCTTTTTCCTCTCCATCTGTATGATGAACCCTATATCCGTCCATGTCTATAATTGGATTTTGCCACTTAAATTCTATTTTATTACAGGAACGCTCTCCATGACTTAAATATTGTTCATCTAGAAATTTTAACTTTTCCTCAATATCCATTTTTCCATATAAAATAATATAACTATTATCCAAACGATAAAACTTTCTATGAGTTTCTAAAAATTGCTCATAGGTTAGATTTGGAATTTCCTCTGGGTCTCCTCCAGAAACATATTTATAATTAGTATCTGGAAAAAGAATACCATTGCTTCCGTTCATAAGCAATGTATCAACAGAAGATAAAGCACCTTTCATTTCATTATAAACAACACCGTTATAATATAGCCTATCTTTTTCTTCCTCAAGTTCATAATGCCATCCTTCTTGTAAGAAAATATCTTCTTTTTCATAAATCAATGGATGTAATACTGCGTCCATATATACGCTCATTAAATTCATAAAATCTTTTTCATTTGTCGTTGCAAATGGATAAACTGTTTTATCTGGAAATGTAAATGCATTTAAAAAGTTTTGCATAGACCCCTTTAACAATTCAACAAATGGCTCTTTTACTGGGTATTTCTTAGAGCCATTTAATACACAATGTTCTAATATATGAAACACTCCGGTACTATCCTCAGGAATTGTTTTAAACCCAATAGCAAATGTCTTATTTTCATCTTCTGTATCTAAATATAAAATATTAGCACCACTTTTTTCATGTTCTAATACATAAGCGGTTCCATTAATCTCTTCTATTTCTGCACATTCTTTTACTATACATCCAAAATATCTTTCGTTACACTTCATAAAACTCCTCCTTTTCGTATTTTATTTTTTATAAATTGTAAATTAGTATATTACTATATTACTTTTTCATTATATATTAGTATGACCAAAGTTATGTTATTTAATATAGTGATAAGAGCAAACTTATTATAATACTATTATAACACCCAATAGTCTCTATATCTAGTAAATTTTCCCTATATAATTTTGTAATTTATTATAAGAACTTTATCAATTAGATGATTCTAAAATACATAAATAATGATTTGCTTCTCTAAGAACATGGTCTGCAAGTAACGGTAAAATTAAACCTGATATTTCACAGTTTAAAATTCCATTTGTTCCTGTCGCCTTAAACTTCCTATACTTTTCTGTTAATTGAATTGTTTTTTCTTTTGATGCATCAATGGTACAGTTATTTTTCTTTCTTGCCTCATCTAATAAATCTTCATAATCTTTTGCAAATCCATCTGCAGCTTCAATTAATGCATTTTCTGTTGGGTCTAATAAACCTCTAATAAATAATGCATGCTCCATCATAATTTGATTCCAAAATGCTTCTGTATTTCTTCTATTTCTTTGGGATATTGTTCCCCTATCTTCCAATTCTACAATAAAACTACGGTATAACTTTGCCTCTCTTATAATATGCTCAATTAATAATGGATAGTTTCCTGTAAACATTCTACAAGAAGATACTTCCTCTAAAATACTTTGTTTAAAATTAATTAAACCATTTACCAGTCGCAATGCCTTTTGGTTAATCATTTTTACATTTTTATCTATATTTTTTGTGTTGCAATTACAATCTCCTGCCTTTAACTGTTGCTCTAACATTGTAATTTTGCTATCAATTTGGCTTCCTGTTAAGCTACTCGTTTGTCTTTCTGCCTTTAATGTAAATGGTGTTACTATTTCATTACAGTCTAAAAGTCTTTGACTAATAACCCCATCACTTAACTCTACTACATCTCGCAATACATCTTCAAACTGTGTATAATACCAACTTGCTTTCTTTTTCCAATTATCATCTCTGTCTAAAAAACCTACTTTTAGAAACAATGAATGCTCCTTCATAATTCTACAAAAAAACAAATGAAGCTCTAACGATAATAAACTATAATTTTTCATACTATGCCAATCCTTTTATTTTTGTTCCTTATAATATATGCTTTCTTTTCATAGTTATTTCCTATCTATGTTATTCCATCTATAACAAAAGTCAAACAATCCTTGTTATCCCAATGTTTTTTACATAAAAAAAGATAGTACCACCATAGGATACTACCTTTTACAAACGTTATAATAACTATTTTTATTGAATAAAATCTACTGGATCTAGAGGGACTTCTCCATTTAATAATTGGAAATACAAACTAGGACCTTCTACTGAATAGTATTTTGTAGGTGTATTAATAGCTCCAACAACTGTTCCTGCTGTTACATATTGTCCTTGTTCTACTGTTACATTTTTTAGTTGACCTAATACAACACGATATTCATTTCCTAAATTTAATGTAATATAAGTTCCAATTTCTTCATTGGCTCCAACTGCCATTACTTGTGCATCTACTGGCGCAACTACTTGTGCATCTACTTCTCCTTGTATAATAATTTCAGGAGATACTTTGTATTGCTCTAATGTTGCATGATAAATGGTTTCATCCATACAAAAATCCCTTAAAATATTTCCTTGTATTGGCCACTGCATTGTACTTTCATTAGTAAATGATAAGTTTAATGCTTGAACTTGATTTCCATCTACTTGTTGTGCTGGACTTTCATCAGAAGATAGTTGTGTTGTTTCTTCTCCATCTGCCACTTGTTGGTCTCTTGTTTCTTCTTCTGATGGGTCTTCATTAGCTACTTGTCCACCTGTTGTATCATTTGTCAGATCATTATTTACTAATTCATTATTTTCTTTTGTTCCATCTACCACTTCTTCTGTTGAGCTGTCTAAATCTAAGTACTGACCGCCATCTTTATTGCTATTTCGATTCATAATTGTAGCTGTAGCTACTGTTGTTAACAATACTAAACATAATAGCATTGCTCCAAGGAAAAGTTTGTCTTTTACAACTTTTTTCATTTTTCCATGCTTCATTTTTTATTCCCCATGCTTGTCCGCATATCGAACTACTACCCTTATATATTTATATATATTTTAGGTTGAAACAAAGAGTAGTACGCATTTATCCTTTCTTCATATTGGTTTTACAATTTTCCTTCAACCTATTATATTAACATTGTTTCCATAACACTTATTTCTATACATACAAAATACACATTCATAAACTTTATAAAAAAAAGCAAAGGTAACTAATCTACCTTTGCTATCTCTATTCCACTATAATAATATGCTAATATTTCCTCTGCAGTTTTACCTTGCTTTGCCATCTCATTTGCACCAAACTGACTTAAGCCATATCCATGACCAATTCCTTTTGCAATAATTCTTATATTATCTTCATATGCTTCAATAGTCATACAATGGCTAGATAATCCTAACGCCTTCGCCACTGATATTCCTGAAAATGTATAGTTTCCAATTTGTAATTCTTTTATATACCCACTACTTTCTTTTTCTATCACTTGAATAGTAGACAATAAATTTTCCTCACTAACCTGCTTTCCTTTATCAATGGTATTGATTGCCTCTGCCATAGACTCTTGACTTATTACTTTCATTTGCAAATATCCTTCTGCCTCTGAGTCAACTATACTACTAACACTTTTCAAATAGGGGTAGGTATTAGTTGTATCCTCTCTTGTAACTCCTGAACTTACTGCATGATACAACGGCTGTATATATTCTTTATTATATGTAATTACCATTCCAAAGGTACTACTAACACAAGACTCTATTTTATTATAATAAGTAGAGAAATTTTCTTCTCCCCATACTTGTCTCATATCCGAAAGAGAAAAATATTCCATTCCTATATTTTCTTGTGCCACTGTAAACTCACTGCCAAATATCTGATATAAATAAGTTCTTGCAATCATTACTTGTGCCTTTATTGCCTCTTTTTCATACTTCCCAGGAATTTGTGCCGCTACCAATCCGATTAAATACTCTTCTAAATCCATACTACTAGTCCCATCAGAAATAGCAACTACTTCTCTTCCGCTATATCCTGTCTTTTTCACTATAGTAGGTAATCTTCCAGACAACAAAAGAGTTACAACATAAGGAAACAAAATACATAATATAACCACTGCAATAACTTGTCCTTTTTTTCCTTTCATCTTTTATCTCCTTTTTCCTCTTAATAGGACTATCTTTACAATATAAATATTCCTATAAACTTATCATATGAAGAAAAAGGGAATTTAAGAACCTTTATTTTTGCTTTCTTTTATCTTTCCAATATCCTAGTCGTTCAGATATTTGATTTGCTGTATCAATAACTAAATTAGCAATTTCATTATCTCTATCTTTTGTATATACCATAGTTGGTCCAGATGTACTAATAGCGGCTATTATAACCCCTGTATAATCGTATACTGGTGCAGAAAAACAACGAATTCCCTCATCATGTTCTTCGTCATCAATAGTCCAACCAGTTACTCTCGCCTCCATAATTTGATCAAATGCTACTTGTGGAGAACGAATTGTCTTATCTGTCAATGGCTCATAATCACAAGCTTGTAAAATTTCTGCAATTCTCCAGTCTTCTTTATCAATAAGAAGGCTTTTCCCTAATGCAGAACAATATACAGGGATTCGCTTTCCTATTTGAGAGTATAACCTAAGATTTCTAGCTATCTCTACCTTATCAATATATACTGCATCGCAACCATCTAAAATAGCCAAATGACAACATTGTCCTAATTGATTTGTCAATTCCATTAAATATGGTCTTGCTTCTGTAGACAATTCAATACTATTTAATCTATGACTAGACACAGCAACAAATTTTAGACCAAGTCGATATCTACCCTCATTTGTTTTTTCTATATATCCTCTTTTTAAAATTCCATTAACAATTCTATGAACTGTTGTTTTATTTAAATCTAAACGCCTTGCTATCTCTGTTACACCAAGACCTGCCTCATGTTCTGCTAATAGCTCAACAATATCAAAAACTCTATCTATTACTTGAATACCACCTTCTGCCATTTTAACACTCCATTCATATTTTCTTTCCATTAACTTATAAAATACCATAAATAAAGCCCTATAATCAATCTTTTTCTATAATCTTTATGTTTAACTTGCACTAAAAACTAATGAATGATATAATAGACAAAAAAGTTTAATGACTTTTAATAGAATACGGGAGGATTTTAGCTATGCCAATTCAATATATTATATTGATCATCGTCCTTGTTTTAGCGGCAATTTTAGGTGTATTATTTTACTTTGGCAGAAAGTTGCAATTAAAGCAAGTAGAACAAAAAGAACAAATGGCAGCTATGGCACAAAACGTGTCCATGCTAATTATCGACAAGAAAATAATGAAATTAAAAGAAGCTGGTTTACCTGATATTGTATTAGAGCAAACACCAAAATATATGCGTCGTACAAAGCTACCTATTGTAAAGGCTAAGGTTGGACCAAAGATTGTGACACTTATTGCCGATGCTAAAGTTTATGAAGTGTTACCAGTGAAAAAAGAAGTTAAAGTTGTACTTAGCGGTATTTATATTACTGAAATCAAAAGCGTTCGTGGTGGAGCAATTCCTAAGCCAGAACCAAAGAAAAAAGGATTATTTGCTCGTTTTAAAAAGGACAAGTAATTGATTTTGTAGAAAAAAGGTGGAGATTTTCTCCACCTTTTTTTGCTCCTTTTTTCTCTAATTACTCCATATAAAAATAACATTAAAAAACAATTTTATTGACTTACTGTATTTACCTTCACTGTAATTTTACTATCACTTACATAATCGTGATTCATTTCCAATGAATACAATAGCTCTAACAATATTTCATGTTCTGTTTCTAGTAATTCAATTTTTCTTGCAAGCACTCCTACTTCAACAACTCCTACTTCCGTTATATAAGGACTCATATTTTGTCTTCCTAATGTAAAAGTCATTTGGGTATTAATTGCACCTTTTTTTGTAATTTCTACATAATCATCAGAAATTTTTACTATGTTGCTAACAGTTTTTGTTACTCCTGGCATTACTTCATCATATAAAATATAATGTTTGTTATTCTTATAATAATAAGTACCTCTTGTAATTACTTGAATTTCTTGGATTTCCTCTGGACTATCGCCATAATCTTGCTGTCCTGTAACAGTAATTAGTACGTCTTTTGTCATGAATTAAAACTCCTCTATATTAATTTGCTGTGGCTTTTTTATTTCAAATGGTAAAATAGAGTTTGCAAATTGCTGAAACTTTTCTGGGTCATCACTAACATAAAAGTCATATTGCTCTTCTTTACTATCAATATGTTTTTCTGTTGTCAAATCTTTCCACTCCAATATTCTGCGTAAAGAAACTGCTGTTTCATACGCTGGATTTACAAGCTGAATACCTTCTCCCATAATGTTTCTAATAGTAGAACGAATCAGTGGATAATGAGTACAGCCTAAAATTAGAGTATCTACTTCTTCTTTCTTCATTCCCTCTAAATATCTTCTTGCAATTTCATCAGTAACACTATCATGCCACATTCCTTCTTCTACTAATGGACAAAACAAAGGACACGCTTTTCCAACTACTTCTATACTACTATCTAATTGCCTAAGAAGTTTTGTATATAGTCCACTTCTTATTGTCCCTTCCGTTCCAATCACACCTATTTTCCTATTCTTTGTTGAGTCTGCTGCCACCTTTGCCCCTGGCTTAATTACACCTATAATAGGAATATCGATTTCTTTACTCACTTCTTCTAAGGCAAATGCACTAGCAGTATTGCACGCAATCACAATAGCCTTTACATCTTTTGTCATAAGAAATCGTACAATTTGTCTTGAGTATTTTAATATTGTACTTTTGGATTTACTTCCATAAGGAACACGAGCAGTATCTCCAAAATAGACTATTTTTTCCTCTGGCATTTGTCGCATTACTTCTCTTGCAACTGTCATCCCACCTACTCCAGAATCAAAAATGCCTATTGGTGCATTTCTATCCATAATAGCCTCCCTAGTCATTTTCTCTTGTAGAGGCATTGTCAATTAATGTTTGAATTAACTTATGTTTATCAATTCCTTGTTTTTCCCACAGCATTGGATACATACTAATTGCTGTAAATCCTGGAAGCGTATTTAGTTCATTAAATACTACTCCATCTTTATCTAAGAAAAAGTCTACTCTTGCTAATCCCTTTCCATCTACTGCATGGAAAATATCAATGGCATTTTTTCTAATTTGCTCCTTAATTTCTTCAGGAATATCTGGATTTACATCTGTTTTTGATTCTGAATTATAATACTTTGCTTCAAAATCATAAAACTCTGCAGCAGATAATACTTCACCGACACCACTTGCTTTTGTTTCTCCATCATCAAGGACTGCGCACTCTACTTCTCTTCCCACTATTGTTTCTTCTACTAAAATTTTACTATCATGTTTTGCTGCTTCTTCTAAACCTTTGATAAGCTGTTCTCTATTTTCAGCCTTTGATACTCCCTTAGAAGATCCTGCACAAGATGGCTTAATAAATACTGGATATTGTATTGTACTTTCTACTTTTTCTATTACTTTATCCATATCCTTTAATTGTCTTCTTGTAATTCCTACGTATTTTGCCTGACGAATATTAAGAGTATCTACAATAATTTTTGTGTATAGTTTATCCATAGAAACTGCACTGGCTAGTACACCACAACCTACATATGGAATTTTTGCCATTTCAAATAGTCCTTGGATTGTTCCGTCTTCTCCATACACACCATGTAATATTGGAAATGCAATATCTATTTTTATCTCTTCTATTGTTTCACTATTTTTTACATAAATGCATTTCTTTGTTGCATCTGGTGAAAATATTACTTCTTCTTTTGAATGTCTCCATTGCCCTGACTGAATATCTTCTACTTTATTTACCTTTTTCCAACTACCTTCCTCTGTAATTCCTACTAAAACTAAATGATATTTTTCTTTATTAATACATTTAATAATATTAGTAGCTGACATACAAGAAATTTCATGCTCTGAAGATTGACCACCAAATATTACAACTAAAACTTGTTTTTCCATTTTTTCCTTTGAAATCTTATATAAACTAGATTTCTTTCCTTTCTTTCTATTTGAATTTTAATTATATTTTATCTATATTAGTTTTCCAAATTTTATTTTACATTCTACAATCAAATATTTCAATCATATTTTCTTTCTATTATTCCTTTGATTAAATATTTTAGCTACGGGTATACTTTAATTAGATTTTAAAATATATCTGTAAGGAGATTTTTGTATGAAAAAAAAGTTAGTGTGTTACCTTTTCCTTTTTTTTACTATTATATTCATTATATCTTTTTATAATGTAAATAAAACTTCCCCACAAGAAGAACTTTCTAATAAACTTCTTCGATTTCATGTTATTGCCAACAGTAATTCTAACAATGACCAATACATAAAAATGAAAGTTAAAGAAGCCGTTGTTACTGCTATGGAACCACGTATGAAACACTGTACTTCAAAAGAAGAGGCTATTATGATTGCCCAAAGCAATCTTTCTTATATGACACAAATAGCAACTGAAACACTAAATAATCATCATGTAAACCAATCTGTTTCCATTAATATAGAAACTAGTTATTTCCCAACAAAAACGTATGGTGAGTTTACTTTTCCTCCTGGATATTATGATTCTGTCCGGATTATATTAGGTAATGGAAAAGGAGAAAATTGGTGGTGTGTTCTCTATCCACCTCTCTGTTTTGTAGATATTAGCTACGGTGTAGTACCTGACTCTTCAAAAGAAACTTTAGCAAATACCTTATCCACAAATACCTATAATTCTCTAACTGAGGAAAAACCAAAATTAGGCTTTCGTTTTTTTACTTTTTTAAATCGATTCTTAGAGTAAGAAATTATTATCTACACTATTTTACTTAGCAAAATGCTATAACCATTATTTTAGGAAAATACATCAAAAAAATTTCATAAAAAAGTAGTTGCAAAATATCTCTACATAGAGTATTATATCTCTATATAGAGATATTTATTTTTAGGAGTTATAAATATGACAAAAAATGAATTAAAAATTTTAATTGGCTTACATAGAACTGTCAACTATATTGATAAACAATCCCTAAAAATTTTTTCTAAGCATAATCTTACTATTGGTCAGTTTGGTGTACTAGAAGCTTTATATCATAAAGGGAATATGACCATAGGGCAAGTACAAGAAAAAATTTTAAGTTCTAGTGGAACCATTCCTCTTATTATTAATAATTTAGAAAAACGAGGATACATTGTAAAAAACATAGATAGTAAAGATAAAAGAAAATGTATTTTACAAATTACTAATCTAGGAAAACAGCTAGTTGAAGAAGTTTATCCAGAAAATGAACAACAAATTATTGAAGTGATGAAATGTTGGAGTGATAAAGAACAACAGCAACTAGCTAGTTTATTAAAGAAGTTTGGAGATGAAATAAATGGAAAGAAAAATTAAACAACAAATTAAAGGTTTTGAAACACAAGATGGTGCAGGGGTTAAGTTAGTTCGTGTGCTAGGCCATTCTACAATGGAAGAATTTGACCCAATTCTTATGCTAGACTCATTCGATAGTACAAATCCAAAGGATTACATAGCAGGATTTCCAATGCACCCACATCGTGGAATTGAAACTATCAGCTATGTAGCTCAAGGGCAAATGAAACATAGAGATAGCTTAGGTAGTGAAGATACTATCTCAAGTGGTGAAGTACAATGGATGACCGCTGGTTCTGGTATTTTACATGAAGAAACATTACCTGCATCAGAAAGAATGTTAGGCGTTCAATTATGGTTAAACTTACCTGCGAAAGACAAAATGGTACCACCTGCTTATCATAGCATTAAAAATTCTCAAATAGAGGAAATTAAACTAGAAAGTGGTGTATTACGTCTACTTGCTGGAGTATACAAGGATAAAAAAGGCTTTATAGGTTCTTATTTACCACTTGATTATTACGATATTCAACTAAATCCACATGGCTCTGTTACTATTGATACCAACAAAGACAACTTTGTTATGGCATTTACTCTTGTAGGAGATGCTTATATTGGAGGAGAATTCGTAAAGGAAAAGACAGCAGTAAAACTAACACAAGGTGATTTTGTTACAATTAAAAGCAGCGACAGCAATGCTCAAGTATTGTTTATCAGTTCTACTCCAATTAAAGAGCCAATTGCATGGGGCGGTCCTATTGTAATGAATACAAGAGAAGAACTACAACAAGCATTTATAGATTTAGATAGAGGAACATTTTTACAATCAGAAATCTCTTATGAGTAAACACATTTTATTTGTCAAATAGTTGCAATACAACATAAAACTGTCCGTATATATATACATGATAGATACATATACGGACAGTTTCTTTATGTTTTATTATACTTGTTACTACGAATTATAACTTCTGCACTATTTCTCTTCTTTTACAGGTAAAATAGATTTAAATGTTAAGCCTTCCTTTTGGAATCTAGAATAAATTTCTACTCTTTCTCTAAAACGTTCTGCTGCTAATGCACATTCTGCATCTGTTGGATGGCTTTCCATAATGCTCCAACGAATTTCATTTTCCTTTGAAGCACTGTGAGGACCTTCTGTACCTCTTTTTCTAAACATTTCAATAATCTTGTCTGAAATTGCCCCATTACACACATAGCTTCCAATAATTGTATTATTATCTTGCACCTCTTTCACTCCATTAGCAATAGACTCATAAGCATGGGCAGAGTCTGCATAATATCCTAAAGTACAAAATACACCAACTGCTTTTCCTTTTACTTTACTCATAAATTGTTTCATTTTTTGTTCCGGACCCGCCTTATCTACCCAGTAACCTAATAAAATAATATCTCCATCTAGCATTGGCTCTTCGTCCTTTAAGTCATGAATGGTACAAGTATGTTCTTTATCCATACCATTAAAAATAGCATTTGCTAGTCGCTTTGTTTTCCCTGAAAGGCTAGAATATATAATTTGAATTTTCATCTTAATACCTCCTGTAAGTGTCACGTTAGTAGCACTTTTTTATTTTAATGTTTGTACATATTGTTGTACATATTCTAATACGTAGTCTGCTCCATAAATTCCTGCTAAAGGCAAATGTCTTGCTAAAACCATTCCTTTAATTACTGGTGGGGCAATACGAAGTTTTGTATTGGAATCATCTGCTAAAGAAAGCATTGTATCATCTGCTAATACCATTTCTTTTTTTGCTTCTTTTACAATATCAATCGTTTCTTTTTCTGTTTTTAAGAAAATAACATCTTCTCTATCTGCATCAATTCCTTTTAAACTATGAGTACAAATTTTATAATTAATTTCAATACCCAATTGTTGTAAAAAGTCAGAAATACCTACTACTGTATCGTACTCTCCAATGACTGTCGCCTGCATAATATCTCTTCTTAACATTCTCTTATACATTTGATATTGCTTGCTCATGCCAATTTTTTCTCTTAATTCTCCTACAACCTTTGGATTAATTTCTTTTCCAATCACACTACTAATTTGTTGTAACCATTGTAATGTACCTTCATAACCATATGGCATTCCATAAACATAAGGAGTGTTAAATCTTGTTTCTAATATTTTACTTGCCTCTACTGCTGTTTTTTGAATTGCA
Organism: uncultured Lachnospiraceae bacterium; assembly: GCA_944380055.1. GTDB lineage: Bacteria > Bacillota > Clostridia > Lachnospirales > Lachnospiraceae > Fimimorpha. Next base: position 9,155 of record CALWGN010000199.1, on the reverse strand, counting down.
ATATTAAGAGTTGCCTCCCCTGCTTTTTCTAATTCCTCTATTGATGTATCAGAGCAGAAACAAGCCTTCATTTTAAGTCCAAATGCTTCAAAAAGAAGTCTTTTTACTTCATTAATATCTGATCTCATACGGTAAGACCATAAAGAAGCACCTATAATGTTGTATGTATTTTCATCTCTTTTATCTGTATCTACAACTAGCTCATTCGCAAGCATTTTGTAAGCTTCTTTTACTCCAGCAGAGTAATCTCCACGAAATCCTCCTTGATCAAATGCTACTAAACGTGCATTTACTTCTGATTGCATATAATTACAAATGCCTTTTATATCAACACCAATAACTGCTGCTACAGAAGATGCAACAACAAAAATTACTTTTGGTTTATTGTTCTTATCAACTTCCTTAATCGCCTTTTCTAGTCTTGTAGCATCTCCCATTACAACATCTGCTTCACTCATATGTGTTGTATATAAACGATTTTTTTGTTCAATGTCTAATTCGCCAAATAAACTTACGCTAAAATGAGTCGTTCCTGCTGGACCATACTCGATAATAACACTTTCCTCAATTGATAATAAACTCCATAAAATCCCCATTCTATCCGATGGTGTTGGTAAAAAACGTGTTAAACTCATTCCATTTCCTCTTTCATTTATACTTTTAATTTTCACCCATTGCTTTTCTAAGTTCTCTTGCTTCTTTTGAGGCACGAAGTAGTTCTTCTGTAATGAAAAATGTTACTTCAAATCCTAATAATCCAGAAGCCTTATCAGAATGAACAATTTCAATTCCTTTTTTACGAAGTCTTGCCGCAAATTCATGCCCTAAATAAAGATTTGGCTTTAATACGTCATAAATATATTGAAGTGGAGCAATATTTGCACTTTTTGCCACATAAGGGTCAGCCTTCTCTAAAATTGCTGCAATTTCATTTTTATCCCTTTCGCCTTCATACTCTGATAGTTGAATTACAAGTGGTTTCATTCCTTCCTCTACCATAAATTGATTAAATTCCATACTATCAAACGGTGTATTTCCATAGATATAAGTAATTCCATTTAGTTGTTTCTTTGCTTCATCAGAAATACGTTTTGCCTTTTCATATAACTGCTTTATTTCCTCTGTTACAGGAATGTTAAGACATTCAAATAGCTCTTCATAAGCCTTATAAATGTTTTCTGGTCTTGTAAATTTGTTAAAAAATACATATGGAATTTTAAATTTAGCTTTCATTTTCTTTGCTAGTGGAAGGGCAATTGGATGAACAACTACATTTAATTTCGCCTTTGGAGCTGTTTTAATATCTTCTACACTACATCCACTTGGTAGCTGTAACCCAATTTCTACATTATTTTCTTTTAATATACGACAAAGCTCTGTTGTTCTAAAACTTCCCATTCTTTGTCCTAATACATTTACAGTATTTTCTTTTTCTTGAGGCTCCATGATAGAAAGGCATGCAGTAATTGTTCTTTCTAATCCTGGCATATGATTTTCACATTTAAAATGCTCTGTATGAACTGCCAAAAATGGAACGTTATACTTTTCCGTTAACGAGTCAGCAATCATATCCATATCATCTCCAATGATTTCCACAACACAAGTAGTTGTTAAAAATACTGCTTCTGGTTTATATTCTTCCATTAACTCCTTCATTGCTTCTTCAATTTTCTTCTTTGAACCAAAAGTTACGTCACGACTGTCTAATACAACAGATACACAACGTCCAAAAATTCCACCAAATTCTTCTGAATGAAGTGTCATATGTTTTGTATAATAAGAACACTCATCGGTTCCTATTACTACAATCATTGAATTTTCAATTCCTCTTACTGCCATTGCAGATCCCATTAATGGACAATGTGCCCCTGGAAATAATGCATCTGTAAGAGGTTTTACATCTTTTATACATGTAGTCTGTCTAAGTTTTCCTAGCTTTTCTAATAATTCTTTTCCATTCATTTTTTCTACCTCTATTACTTATTTTTCAAGAAAACATTCTCCTAGTAAAAATTACTAGGAGAAGTCTATTACGAAATTTCTAAGAAAAATATATTATCAAATTTCTCTATATACAATTAATGGTTTTTTTCTACCCTCAATCCATACAATATCACAATCAACATTGTATACATCTTTCATCATTTTTCTAGTCACAACCTCTTCTGGTGTCCCTTCTGCATACTTCTCCCCATGTTTCATTACAATAATTCTATCACTTACTTCTAATGCTTGACCTAAATCATGAAGAACCATAACAACACCTATTCCTGATTCTTTATTTAGTTTTTTTACAAGCTTCATAGTATCAAGTTGATGAGAAATATCAAGGTAAGTGGTCGGCTCATCAAGAAACATCATTTCTGGTTGTTGAGCAAGCACTGTGGCAATCCAAACCCTTTGTGCTTCTCCACCAGAACACTGGGTAATTGATTTTTCTCTTAAATCATAAACACCTGTGGTCTTCATTGCCCAATTAATAATACGCTCATCCTCTTCCTTATTCTTTTTTCCAAAGCTTTGATATGGAATTCTTCCATATCCAACTAAGTCTTTTACTTTAAAATCAGGAGGAGCTGTATGGCTTTGTGGTAATACCCCAATTTGTTTTGCAAGTTCTTTACTTCCAAAGGATAGTATATCCTTTTGATCAATGAGTACAGTACCTTTTCTATATTTTAAAAGTCTTGTTATAGCCTTTAATATAGTAGATTTTCCTGAGCCATTTGGTCCTATAATCGTAGTAATTTCACCTTTTTTTAAGTGAATACTCATATCCTTTACAGCAATATAATCACCATATAAAACCTGTACATTTTTTCCATTAATTTCCATAGTGTGCTCCTTTCTTTCTTAGCATATATAAGAAGAATGGACCTCCACATACTGCCATAACAATACCAACTGGTATCTCCATACCAGGTACAATACTTCTACCTATTGTATCTGCAAATAGTAAAATATCCGCACCTAGCAAAATACTTACTGGTATCATTACTTTATAATTAGAGCCCACAAGAATTCTTGCAATATGAGGAACAACCAGTCCTACAAATCCAATCATCCCTACCATAGCTACTGTAGAAGCAGCTAAGTATGCTGCTTCTGCTGATAAGATGATTCTACTAAGGTTTACTTTAATCCCTAGACTTTTTGCCATTTCATCTCCAAGTTGAAGAGCATTTGCACTTTTAATACATCCAAACGATAATACAAGTCCAATAATGGAATATACCGCAAGAATCCTTACTTCATACCAGCTTTTTCCTGATAAACTTCCATTCATAAATGCTAATACTCCTTGCAGACTATCGGAATTTAGCATTTGAAGTAATGATGTATATGCTCCTAACACTGAGTTAATTGCCACACCAGATAAAATAATTCTTGTTGGATCTACGCCTTGCTTCCATGCCATAGAATAAATAAGAAAACAAGCAAGTGCTGCCCCACCAAAAGCAAACAACGGCAAAGAGCCTGTCATTGTTGGAAATAGCAAAATAATAGTACTAGCTGCTGTAGCCGCACCTGCCGATACTCCAATTGTTCCAGGGTCAGCAAGTGGATTTTTCATTACAGATTGGAGAAGCGCGCCTGAAGTTGACAGACACGCTCCAATCATAATTGCAAGAAGAATACGAGGTAATCTTAAGTTTAATACAATTACTTTTACTGGATTGTTTCCTTCCTTTGTAATTTGTTGTAAAATTTCAGGAATAGAATAGCCTGCACTTCCTACTGATATTGATACTAAGCATAAAATAACAAGTATAATCAGAAGGGCTATCGCTACTGTCCCTACTTTCAACACTCCATACACATTCTTTGCAGATTTCATTATTTTTCCTTTCGTGCTATTATTCTAATCCTTCAATCATATCTATTAAGTCATTTAGATTATTAATAGCATTTGCACCTTTTGCTGTTGCATATGTACCAGATAAATAAACAATTTTTCCTTGTTCAATTGCAGATATTTGATTCCAAATTTCTGGATTCTTTGTAAATTCTTCTTCAAATGACTTTTGTGTCATATCAGAAGATGGAACTCCTGGATATACAGCAAATACCATATCAATCTCTTGTCCTATTAATTGCTCCATATCAATTGGTGCTGCCTTAAGAGATGGATCAACTAAACTATCAGATACAATTTCAAATCCCATTAATTTTAACATACTTCCTAAATAACTTTCAGAAGTTGATTGGTATGTTGGTGTAAATAAAAGCATTGCCTTTTGTGCCTCATGGCTATTTTTATATTCTTCTGCACGAGCTTCTACTTCAGCAAATTCAGCTTCTAATTTTTCTAATTCTTCATCTCCACCAAAAGACTTAGCAAGAACAAGAGCTTGGTCCTTTGTTTCTTCATAAGAGATATGTCCTTCATTTGTGTAATAAATAGGGATTCCTGCATCAATTAATACTCCAGAATAACTTTCCTTTAAATGGCTTCCCATAATTACTAAATCTGGTTCTAAAGCAATTACACTTTCTGTATCTAACTTACTCATTCCTGTCTCAATTACTGGTAACTCAGATACCCAATCTGGATAATCTCCTGATGCTGTACTGTTAATGGCAATTGGTCGAATATCTAAATTAGCTAATATATCAAGACCTGCGTTAGATAAACAAACAATTTTTTCTGGCATCTTATCAAGTTGTAGTGCCTCTCCTTCTGTGTCCTTTAATGCTTCTGCATAGAAAATAGAAAATCCTTCTACCTTTTCTGTTTCTTCTATTGTTGTAGCTTCTGTTGTATCTGCAACTGTTGTACTTTCAGATACTGTTGTTCCTTTGCTACTATTTCCTTTGCTTGCACATCCTACTAATAGACTTATTGCCATAAGCCCTGTAAGACCAAGCATTACTAACTTATTTTTTCTCATTATTTTTTCCTCCATTGTTTATGTTTATTTTTTATTTTATTTAACATTTCAAAAATACTTTTATAAAAATTTATACATCTTCGCTTAGCTCTAATACTTTGTCTGCTAATGTACTGTATACATCTCTCATAACAGATTCTTCTAAACATTCAAAAATTGTTCCACCTTTATCTTCTGCCTTTTGAACATCCCCACAACGTGGAATATAAGTAACAATTTTTGTTTCTATTTCTTCTACTGCTTTTTCAACAATTTCTTTTTCATTTTCAATGTTTTTTGCATTTAAAATAACACCACCAAGCTTTGCATAGCCACGCTTTCCGTAGTTTTTAATTGCCTGTGCAATGTTACTTGCTGCATATAAGCTCATCATTTCACCTGAGGAAACGATAAACACTTCTCTTGCATAACCTTCACGAATAGGCATTGCAAAACCTCCACATACCACATCTCCTAATACGTCATAAATGACTACATCTGGCTTATATACTTCAAATGCCTCTAATTCTTCTAGCTTCTCAAAAGCGGAAATAATTCCTCTTCCATCACATCCAATCCCTGGCATAGGCCCACCAGACTCTACACATAGCACTCCGTTATAACCTTCAAATACAATATCAGTAAGCTCTACCTCATCCCCCTTTTCTCGTAGCTGCTCTAATACTGTTGGAATTTTCTTTCCTCCCATTAATGTTTTTGTTGAGTCCGCCTTTGGATCGCACCCTACTTGCATTACCTTATAACCTTTTTCCGATAAGGCAGCAGATAAGTTTGATGTGGTCGTAGATTTTCCTATTCCACCCTTTCCATAAATTGCGATTTTTCGCATCTTTTGTTCCTTTCTGTGTCTTACTATTGACAACCCTTTTTTGTAATATTATAATCCTTAATTGTAGTTATTTTAGTTAGCTAAAACTAACTGCATGAGCGAGTATATCATATTTTTTTTTGGAAAACCTTAAAAATCATAGGCAACTTTTTAAAAATATTTCAATTCTATATAATTTTTAAACTACACAATTTAATCTTTTTTAAAATATAGACTTAATTTAACTATGCTATATAACTTTATCAAGGAAGTCCCGCCCTTCAATATCACATAGTTATAAATGGTAGGGATAGAAAGGAATTTGATATGAAAATAAAAATGGATACAAATATTAGACAAAGTCAAAATAAAGATTTGCTTGATTCTCTTTATAATCATAAACCAATTTGTGAAGTACTATTAAAAGATGGTTACGAGGAAGCTTCTATTCTTTTCCACAAAAGAGCTGAGTGTATTAAAAATCTTTCTGAGCATGATCTTTCTATACTACGCTGTATATTTTTAAATTCACTAAATAAAAGTTTATATAATTTTGTTTTATTTGCTTGGGACATTTCACTTGCTCAGTGTTGTTTTGAAAATTTGGCTCACTCTCATGCATATGAAGACCATAATAATTTTCTTGTAGCAGGAGATGAAATTTTACAATCCTACGCTTGTCAGATTTGCTCCAGTTGCTCTCAAGGTTCTCATGTAAAACAAGCTTGTCACTATATTGATAACCATCTTAGTGAAAAACTAACGTTAGATATTGTGGCTCAAAACATATTTGTTAGTAAATCATATTTAGCCCAAACATTTAAATCAATTACCGGTCAAAATTTTTCTGAATATATTTCTAATCGCCGTACTACCATGGCAAAAAATTTATTAATTACAACTGATTTAAAAGTAGACGAAATTGCTATTCAGTGTGGATTTTTCTCTTCCACCTATTTCTCTACTGTATTTAAAAAACATACACAGCTTTCACCTAATGATTTTAGAAAACGTTTTTCAGGAACAGCTATCCATCACTTAACTATGTAATAATACTTTGACAAATAAAATACCCGTTTTAATTTTTATTGAGATTTCTGGGACAATAAAAATAGCTATACATCATTTAACTATATAATAACATTTATGAAATTTATCAAACCTTATATTGTACATTTTGTTTATTTAGATATTTTCTCAATGATATTATATTGTAATATTTTTATATTTTTATTAATATAAAAATATTTTTTTCGGAATTTTTGTATAGATTTCCTTTCTTTTTTCTGCTACTATTAAATAAAATATATGGTATTACAATCTTTTAACAGAAAGCGGGGTTTTTTATATGTTTGGAGAAGTTATTTTACCAATGATTTTACAATTTATTGTTATATTCGCTATTTTGTTTAAATGTATGCTACCAGTTGTATTTCTTTTCTTTGTTTATAAAAACATAACAAAGGAAAACAAACATTCTTAATGTATTGATTTGCCCTTACTTAGGCAATCTCACATATAAAAAATCATCACAAAAGTGATGATTTTTTATATTATAACAGTACTTTTCTAAAATATAAGATACATTGAACCATAGAAAGGATAGAATATGAAACCAACACTACAATGGTTAGAAAACCCAGAAATTTTTCAAATAAATCGAGAGGAGCCTCACTCTGATCACAAATGGTATACAAGTTATTTGGATATACAACAACATCCAAATGGAAGCAATAAAATTAGTTTAAATGGTACATGGAAATTTTCTTATGCAAATTGTCCTGAAAAACGAAAGGCTGACTTTTATAAGGAAGAAGCTGACTGTAACGACTTTGATAACATTCAAGTTCCAGGGCATATTCAGATGCAGGGCTATGGACAATGCCAATACATTAACACAATGTATCCTTGGGATGGCAAAGAGTTTCTTCGCCCACCAGCAATACCAAAAGAAAATGGAGTTGGAAGTTATATAACTTTTGTAACTTTAGATTCTGTCAATAAAGACGTAGATACTTATATTTCCTTTCAGGGAGTAGAAACTGCCTTTTATTTGTGGATAAATGGGCAATTTGTAGGTTATAGCGAAGATAGTTTTACCCCTTCTGAATTTAATGTAACCCATTTTATACGAGAAGGTGAAAATAAAATTGCAGTAGAAGTATATGAAAGAAGTAGCGCTAGTTGGCTAGAAGATCAAGACTTTTGGCGATTTTTTGGTATTTTTAGAGATGTGTATTTATATACAGTTCCAACTATCCATGTTAAGGATATGTTTGTCACTGCAACTGCTATTGATAACTATAAACATGGCAAGCTTGATGTGGATATTTCTACTCATGGAAAAACTCCTAGTCGTATTTATGGAACACTTAAAAACCATAGGAAAGAAGTGGTTTGGAGTCATACTGTTTTGGCAAATAATACGACAAACTATCATCTTCAAGGTATTATTAATAATGCTCATTTATGGAGTGCAGAAGATCCTTATTTGTATGAATTAACATTAGAAGTCTATGATTCTAATGATTCCTTAGTAGAAGTGGTAATACAACCAGTAGGATTTCGTACCTTTGAATTAAAAGATGGACTTATGTGTATCAACGGAAAACGTATTATATTCAAAGGAGTAAATAGACACGAATTTTCTGTAAATAAAGGACGAATGGTATCAGAAGAAGATATGTTATGGGATATTCATTTTATGAAACAACATAACATAAATGCTGTTCGTACTTCTCACTATCCAAACGTAAGTCGTTGGTATGAATTGTGTGATATATACGGAATTTATGTAATCGATGAGGCTAATTTAGAAAGCCATGGCTCTTGGCAAAAATTAGGTGCTTGTGATCCTTCTTGGAATGTGCCAGGCTCTTTACCAAAGTGGAAGGCTTGTGTAGTAGATCGTGCAAAAAATATGTTAGAGAGAGATAAAAATCATCCTTCTATTCTTTTATGGTCTTGTGGAAACGAATCTTATGCAGGTGAAAATATTGCTGCTATGAGTGAATTTTTCCATAAAAGGGATAAGACTCGTCTCGTTCATTATGAAGGGGTTGCTTGGAATCGTTCCTTTGACTATATTTCTGATGTAGAAAGTCGTATGTATGTAAAGCCACATGACATTGAAGATTATTTAAAAAATAATGGAAAAAAACCTTACATAAGTTGTGAATATATGCACGCTATGGGAAATAGCTGTGGAGGTTTAAAAGACTATACAGATTTAGAAGATAAATATGATGGTTATCAAGGTGGCTTTATTTGGGATTATATTGATCAATCTGTATATCGCATAGATGTAAATGGAAAAAAAGCACTTTCTTATGGAGGTGATTTTGACGATCGTGCCACTGATTATGAATTTTGTGGCAATGGTATTGTATTTGCCAACCGAACAAAAACTCCAAAAGCACAAGAAGTAAAAGGACTTTATAGTAATATTAAAATTA
>CALWGN010000198.1 GCA_944380055.1 uncultured Lachnospiraceae bacterium | reverse complement strand
CTTAATTCGTTATGTCACTGACCGTCCAGGCCATGATATGCGTTATGCTATTGATCCAACAAAGCTAGAAAAAGAACTTGGTTGGAAGCCACAATACAATTTTGATACTGGAATTGCTCAAACAATTCAATGGTATTTAGATAATGAAGATTGGTGGAAACGTATTTTAAGTGGAGAATATGCAGAATACTTTGATACCATGTATAAAGATCGTTTATAGTTAGCAAAATAGAAAGACAAAGGCACTTTCCCAAATAGAGAAAGTGCCTTTACCTTTCTATAAAAAACAGATATATCTGTCTGCTTATGTGCATTTCATACACTATTTTTATATAAAAATAATACCACATATTTTCTTTTTTTGTCAATACAATTCATTATTTTCTTTTAATTTTTCTTCCATATATTGATTTGATTTTATACGAATTTGTTCCATTTTTTGTTTTGTATCTATATTTGTGTATGAAATTCTATCAATAAGTTTATCAATATAATTGTTGTCCTTTATATATTTCAAACTTGCCTTAAAATTCAAATCAAAAATATACCCTAAATAAGAAAGCCAACAATCCATAGGTGTTTTTCTATCTGCATACACAATAGGTTTACAACTCATATAAGCCTGAAATATTTTCTCTGTAATAAAACTTTTTCCAACTTCTTTGTCGCTAATATCTAGCATAGATTCCATTGTACTTACTTCTTTTACTCGAAAATTATCTAGCTTATCTGCATCTCTAATTATTTTTGTATGAAGTAATTCTCTTCCTTCCAGCCTCTCATCAATTTTATATACTCCATGATTTTTAATCGCTTCGTATATAATATTATCATCTTTACTATCATCGGTAAATTCTAAAATTTTATGTTGCTTAAAAAGTAAATCTAATCCACATTCTGTATGGGACAGAATAGAGTCATCATAAGAATTAAACTTTTTTAATTGTTCAAACCGTCCAATATCATGTAATAAAGCAATTAAACGCCCTAATTGTTGTTCCTCTTCTTCTAGCTTGAGTTCATTCATAATAAACTCACTTGCATGAATCACTCCAAATGTGTGTGCAAGCTTTAGCTGAATTTTAGGATTGGTTGTATCATACTGGCTAACATAATCATTAAATATATCTTTTTGTTGTTGAAAATCCAAGAAAATACCTCCTTGTCATTGTATAGTTGTATATCTCTATTATATAAATACCAAATTAAAAATCAAGAGTTATAGATAAATTTTTAACAATATATAAGAAAGTATTATAAAACAGGTATTTTTCTATTAAAACAGCATGGATTAACTTGTAATCCATGCTGTCTATTTTAGATTATTCGCTTACTTGTTCTCTTTTTTTAATACTACTAAAGAAATAATGATTAATAAAGAAATAACTGCTGTCATAGCTGGAACTAGAATATTTATAGAATCCCCAGTATTTGCAGATTCACCTTGATTATTTTGACTTTCTTGACTACTTGATGTATTTTGACTTCCTTGGCTATTTTGATTGTTACTTCCAGATGCTATTTTTTCTACAAATTCTGTCTTGATTGTTACTCCGCCTTCTGGCATTTCAAATACAAATCTACCATTTTCAGATGAAAGAATAGCAACTTTATTTCCATCTTTGTCAAGAATATAAAATTCCTTTAATTCATATCCTTCTTTTGCTTGTACTGTTATAGTAACTTCTTCTCCTGCTTTTGCGTCTTCTTTATTTATAACTATAAATCCATTGTCTGGAGTAGTATATGTAACTTTATACATAGTTTCTTCACTAGTACCATTGTTTTGATTGTTATTATCCGTAGATTCTATTTCTACAAACTCTGTTTCAATTGTTACTCCACCTTCTGGCATTTCAAACACATATTTATTGTTTGCAGAAGAAACGATAGCAACTTCATTTCCAGCTCTATCTAAAATACGAATTGATTTTAATCTATATCCTACCCTTGGTTCAATAGTTGCAGTAACTCTATCACCTACACCTGCCTCTGTAGTACTTAGAGTAACTGTTCCATTTTCTGGAGTAACAATTTCAATTTTATTGTTATTTCCATCACTATCATTAGAATTTTCTATCTTTACAAATTCTACTGAAATATTTACACTACTTGCTGGCATTGTAAATGTATATGTGTTATCTGATACAAAACTACATGAAACATTATTCTCTGCTTCATCAGTAACTGTAATTACTTTTAGTTTATAGCCTTCATCTGGATTCACAGTTACTACCACTGTTTCACCTGCTTTTGCTTTCACTGCACTTGCTGTTATTGTTCCATTTTCTGGCTTATACCAGTTAATATAACTATAATCTTCTACTTCACTTGGTGTTGATGGTACTGACTCACCTTCATTTGAACTATCTGTAGAAGATTCTGTTGTTGTATTATCTTCACTTGGTACTGTTGGAGTTGTTGTATCTGCTCCACCTTGATTTCCACTTCCATCACTTTGTGGAATTGCTACTCTTGCACGTGTTGATTGACGTGCTCCTTCAGTAGTCCAAGCAGAACTTGCCTTTGTAGATACTGTAATATAATAATCTCCTGTAGAAAGATTAGAAATTATTGCATTTGTTGTATTATTATCCACATCTATTGTTTTTGCATCGCTCATATCTTCATTTAAAGAATAAGTTACTGTGTAACCTAATATGGTCCAAACATTAGTATCGGATACCTTATCCCATGATACAGTAATGGTATTTTCTGCAGAGCGATATGCTACAATATTTGATACAGCATCTGGTTTCTCTGTTGTACCAAAATTAAGTATACTATCATCTTCTGCTATTTCTGTTTGAACTGCATCATATTGTTCTAATTTATTTGTTAATACATATGGACTAAAGCTACTTGTAACAAAGCTAATAGTACCATCATCATTTACAAAAGTAGCTAATTCTTCTGGTTCTTTATCTGCTCCATCTTTATAGTGAAGTACTACTAGATTATCAGCACTTTGTAATACTTCTGGAATATCCATTGTAATTGTAACTGGAGTAGATAAATTTGCCTTTGTTCCATCGATAGTTAAATCAATATCTAACGCTACTGTATTTACTACATCATATAATACAGGATCTATCTTAACATCTTCAGCAAAGTCAGAAATTGATAGTTGAGCTTCTTCACTATCTGTAGTTAAAGAATTTTCTAACCCCTTTAATGATACAGATTCTTTGTTAATAACTTCTGTCGTTACTTCTGGTTCTTTAACAACTTCAGAAGCATTAATTCCTAACTCATATTCATTATAAAATCTGTAGTAATCTGTTAATCTTTTACTCGCTTCTGGATATAGACTATATGACATAATGCGATTTAATCCAGTTCCTTCTGGTTCCTCATCACTCTTTAATGCACTGTCTGCTTTTGTTAGTGAATTTTGTATTTGTTTTAAAATCATCTCATATGTTATACTATTTTGAGTAGTCTTAATATAAACTAATCTGTCATATATAGAATCATATTCAATTGGATTTAATACAAGTTCAACTTGTGCTGCATACCGAAATGTATCACTAATGGTAAATCCAAATGTCTTTGTTAATGTTCCTGTATAATTTCCTTTTCCTGTTACTGTAATTGTTGCTGTTCCTGTAACGGTTGCTGGCTTACTAGAGCTTGCTGTAATTGTCCCTACATTATCTGAATAGGAAACATCAAAATCTTTTGTTTCATATAATTGCTTATTTCCAACCTTTAGACTCACTATTGGTGTAATTTCTTTTCCTGTATATTCATATGTAGAATTAACACCTTCTATTGTACCAGTACCAATATCTTTTGGCGCAATAGTAAATGTTTTTGTAACAGAACCTTTATAATTTCCTTTTCCTGTTACTGTAACTGTTGCTGTTCCTGCATTAATATTATTTGTATATTCTAATGTATAGGAATATCCTTCTAATAAAGTATAAGCACCTGTTGCATTAGAAACTGTTACTGCTGGTGTTTTTGCTGTTCCATCATATGTAAGATTTTCTGTTGAAATAGTTACCATATCATTTGTTAGTTGCACTGGTTCAACAGTTCCAACTGTTACATCAAACTCAGCTGTAAGATTACCATATTTAACAGTCACTCTTTGTTCTCCTGATTGTGACTTATTATATCCTGTAACCATTTCATCAATAACAGGAATTGTAGCTACTTCATCAGAACCTTTGAATTTTAATGTAGCAGTAATATTCATATCACTAATTGGTACTTCTTTTGCTACACTAATAGATTGTTGATCTAATGTCATAGATTCAAATTGAATATTTCCCATAAATAATTGAATCCAGTAATCAGAATATGTATAACTTGAATTGGAATTACTTAAATATCCAACGCCAATTACGTTATAATTAGAGTTTAAAATATTAGCACGATGACCTGAACTATTCATCCATCCATTTACTGCACTAATTGGAGTAGCTACAATTGCACCTGCTGCAATATTTTCTCCTGTATAATATTTTCTCCTGTCTACTCCTACTTCATTAAAGACAGTATTATAATAAGTTCCATCCGGACGTTGATGTTCTATTTTTTCTAGAAGCTCTTTTACACGAATATCAGCCGCTTTATTTAACGGCTCATAAGCAGCAAGAGGAAGTAACCCATTCGCAATTCTTTGACGATTTGTTTCCTTAATTACTTCTTCCTCATATGCTTGTTCCGATGTATATACTTCTATTGAACCATCGGTAAGATCTACTGCATTGCTATAGCCTGCTTCTTGTAAAATTCTTACAAAATCAGCTGTACTATGAACTTTTGTTTGTCCTGACAATGTTCCATCTGCCTTAATGTAAAGAATAGTTGGTGATACTACTCCATAATTAACACTATTATAATATGGAAGAAGAGAGCTTGTTTGATAACTCATAACATCAATAAGTAATACTTTAGCATTAGCCTCTCCTGCTATCATTTGAAACTTTGGTAAGAAACTTTTTGAATATGGACAGTTTGGAATATATAAAATACAAATTTTTGTATCCGACAAATCTTTATTTTCTTGTAATTTCTTATATGCGTTTTGGTAATTTAAGCTTGTTGTATCAATTAAATGACTTCCCTCAAAACCTGTTTTATTATAAGCGTTTCCTCGAATCCATATAGTACCAGTGTCTTTCTCTGGATAATATTCTCCACCTACATAGGCCCAATCGCTAGTTTCTTTAGGTAATTCTTTTAAATAATTAGCGGAAGAAGCAAGTACAAAAATATGTTCCATTGGTAAAGCAGTTAATACAAGAAGTATTCCTACCACAATGGCAATTGTTCTTTTTACAATCTTACTCATGATTTAAATTCCCTCCTATTTTTTCTTAATTTTTTTAGCATATAGTTAGTATTTTCCACTTTTTTCCTCACTAATATAATGATATTTATATTTTTTGTCAAGAATATTTTATTGATAATTTTGTATTTTTTAGTGATTATGTGCCTTGAATATGCTACAAAAATTACTACTATTAAATTGACTACTTTTTTATAAAGCAATTTTCTATTCTTTAATTACTTTATTTTTATATTATATCACTTATTGAATATAAATAAAAGTCCTCCTAAATCAACTCTCATAAGAGTTACTCATTTACTAATAAGAGAACAAAGTAGACAAGTCCGACTTCAACTCCCTAAATCATAAAAAAATGAGTAAATTGAGTATCAATTATTTCTCTACTCAATTTACTCACTTTTTATATTGTATAATTTAATTCCTATATTATTTCCCAAATACAGCCTTATAGTCTGTCTGAAATTTTTCAATTCCTACATCCGTTAGTGGATGCTTAATCATCTGATCAATTACCTTAAATGGAACCGTTGCAATATCTGCTCCTGCACTAGCACAATCTAATACATGAATTGGATTTCTTACACTTGCTGCAATAATTTCTGTTTCAATTCCATGAACTGAAAAAATATGTGCAATGGTTTCTACTAAATCAATACCAGGTGTAGAAATGTCATCTAATCTACCTAAAAATGGTGATACATACGTTGCTCCTGCTCTTGCTGCTAACAAAGCTTGTGCTGCTGTAAATATTAATGTTACATTTGTTTTAATTCCTAGCTCACTAAGTGCCTTTGTTGCTTTTAATCCTTCTGCTGTCATAGGAATTTTAACAACCATATTTGGGTGAATATCTGCAATGGCACGACCTTCTTCTACCATAGTCTCTGCATCTGTTGTTGTTGCTTTTACCTCTCCACTAATTGGCCCATCTACAATAGAAGCTATTTCACGAATAACTTGGTTAAAATCACGACCTTCTTTTGCAATTAAGGATGGATTTGTTGTTACCCCACAAATGACTCCCATTTCATTTGCCCTTCTAATTTCATCTACATTGGCTGTATCAATAAAAAATCTCACTTTCTTTCCCCTCCATTTATGAATTAATGTTCTTCTGAACCTTGACCATAATAAGCATTTACCCCATGTTTTCTAAAATAATGCTTATCTAACAAATATTGGTGCACTTTTGGAACGTTTGGATTTAGTGTCATAGTTTTATAAGCCATCTCTGCTACCTTATCTAATACTACTGCATTATATACTGCACCAGATGGTGTTTTTCCCCATGCAAATGGTCCATGATTTTTTACTACAATCCCTGGAATTTCCATTGGATTTTTCTCTCCAATGGTTTCTACAATAACAACTCCAGTATTTTTTTCATAAGCTTCTTCTATTTCTTCCTTTGTTAAATCTCTTGTACAAGGAATATCTCCATAGAAATAATCAGCATGAGTTGTTCCAAATGCTGGAATATCCATACCAGCTTGTGCAAAAGTAACTGCCCAAGTTGAATGAGTATGTACCACTCCCCCAATATCTGAATATTTTTTATAGAGTATTAAATGTGTGGCAGTATCTGAAGATGGCTTATATTTTCCTTCTACTACATTTCCGTCCATGTCTACTACAACCATGTCCTCTGCTGTCATTGTTTCATAGGATACACCACTTGGTTTTATAACAACAAGATTTTTTTCTCTATCAATTCCGCTCACGTTCCCCCATGTATAAATAACCATCCCTTGATTCCAAAGCTCCATATTAGCTTCATATACATCTTTTTTTAACTGCTCTAACATTTTCTCACCTCGCTCCTATTATTGTCCCCAGTTAAAGACATCTACGGCTGCTCGTTCAATTGGAAGTCCTGCTTTGTATCGTTCAATAAATGTGTTAAATCCTACAACATCTTCTTTGGCTGGCTCTATACAACTTCCTTCCTGTCCATAAAATACTTTTTCTAAAAGGTAGTGATCTAATGTTTCTCCTTGTCCCTTTTGTACTAGATAAGAAGCTAATATCGCCATTCCCCATGCACCACCTTCACTGGCAGTTTTCATTACAGTTACTGGACTATTAAAAGCTGCTGCCATAATTTTTTGCCCTACACCTTCTGTTTTAAACAAGCCTCCGTGTCCAAGCATTTTATCAATCGCTACCTTTTCTTCCTTTACTAAAATATCCAAGCCAATTTTTAATGCTCCAAGAGCTGTAAACAAATGGCTTCTCATAAAGTTAGAAAGATTAAACTTACTATTTGCAGAACGGACAAATAATGGACGTCCCTCTTCAAATTTGGTAATACTTTCTCCTGAAAAATATCCATAGGATAACAGACCTCCACAATCTGAATCTCCTTCTAATGCTTTTCTATAAAGAATTCCATACAATGTATCCATATTCATAGAAAATCCACTTGCATCCACAAATTCTTTAAATAAAGATACCCAAGCATTTAAATCAGAAGTACAGTTATTGGCATGAACCATAGCAACTGGATCTCCTGATGGAGTTGTAACCATATCGATTTCTGGATGTACCTCTTTTAATGCTTTCTCAAGTACAATCATGGCAAAAACAGAAGTGCCAGCAGATACATTTCCTGTTCTTTGTGCCACACTATTGGTCGCAACCATTCCTGTTCCTGCATCTCCTTCTGGTGGGCAAAAAAGTGTACCAGCCTGTAAATTTCCTGACACATCTAGCAATTTAGCCCCTTCTTCTGTTAAACTACCAGCTTCCTCTCCTGCTACAAGCACCTTTGGTAATATATGTTCTAATGTCCATGAATATCCATATGGAGCAACAATTTCCCCAAACTTTTTTAACATTCCTCTATCATAATCTTTTATCTGTGAGTCAATAGGAAATACACCTGATGCATCTCCTATTCCTAATACCTTCTTTCCTGTCAGCTTCCAATGAATAAATCCTGACAAAGTAGTTAAAAATTTAATATCTTTTACATGCTCCTCTTTATTTAAAATGGCCTGATATAAATGAGCAATACCCCAACGCTCTGGAATGTTAAAGTTAAAATGATGGGATAATGCTTTTGCTGACGGTCCTGTTGAAGTATTTCTCCATGTTCGAAATGGAACAAGCATCTCTCCATTCTCATCAAATACCATATACCCATGCATCATTCCACTAAATCCCATTGCTTTAATTTTTGTAATAGTGGCATCATACTTTTCTTTTGCATCTGCTGCCATTTTTCCATAGCAATTTTGTAAGCCTGTAAAAATATCCTCCAAAGTATATGTCCAGTTTCCATCAATATAGCGATTTTCCCATTCATGATTACCCATAGCAATAACTTCCTGATTTTCTCCAACCAAAACTGCTTTAATTCTTGTAGAGCCAAATTCAATTCCAAGAACTGTTTTCCCCGCTTCAATAATCTGCTTTATTTCCCACGCTTTTTGTTCCATATTAAATTCTCCCCTCCTTATTATTTTTTGTACAAACTACTGCTATGAGATTTTGAAAAGTCTTTTTAGGATTTGTCCCCTTGTAGAAACTTACTACCTTAAAAGCTTCAAAATCAACGTTACGAATTAACGATTTAGCATATAGCTAATAGAATTCCAACGCAATTCATTTTTAAAATTACGAATTGTTGTATCTTTATCAATAAATACACATTCAATTCCCATAGCAGCTGCCCAGTCACCCATTTGTTCTGCTGTGAGGTCATAAGAAAATGCTGTATGATGTGCTCCACCTGCTAAAATCCATGCTTCTGCTCCAGTAATTAAATTTGGTTCTGGTTTCCATAATGCAGATGCAACTGGTAAATGTGGCATTGGTTTATCTTGTGGTAAACACTCTACCTCATTTACAATTAGACGGAAACGATTTCCTAGGTCTACTAATGAACAAGCAACTCCCTTTCCGGCTTTTGATGTAAATACCAAACGTGCTGGATCTTGTCGATTTCCCATAGATAGAGGAGCTACTTTAATACTTGGCTTTTCATTTGCTATTGTTGGACACACTTCTAGCATATGAGATTGTAAAATAGCCTCTTTTCCTAATTCTAAATGATAGGTATAATCCTCCATAAAAGATGTTCCCTTTGCATTTTTTATGCCCTTTGTCATAATCTTCATTAAACGAACCATTGCGGCAGTTTTCCAATCACCTTCTGCACCAAACCCGTAACCATCTTCCATTAAACGCTGAATTGCCAGACCTGGTAATTGATTTAATCCAGATAACATTTGGAAGTTTGTTACAATAGCATGATAATTATGTTCTTCTAAAAATCTTCTAAATCCAATTTCTATTCCTGCCTGAACTGCTACATGTTTTTTAAATTCCTCTTCATCTCTTCCTTCTAATAAGATGTTGTAGCTATCATAATATTTAGAAACTAATGCATCAATATCGCCTTTTGATACGCTTTGTACATATTCAGCAATATCTGTAATATTATAAGCATCAATTTCCCAACCAAATTTAATTTCAGCTTCTACTTTATCTCCTTCCGTAACTGCTACATCACGCATATTATCACCAACACGCACAACTCGGATATGACTACTTTCCATAACACCAATAGCAGTTCTCATCCAATCTGCCATTCTCTTAACTACTTGTTCGTCTTTCCAATGGCCAACAATTACCTTTCTTTCTATTCCCATACGACTTACAATATGACCAAACTCTCTATCCCCATGGGCAGATTGGTTTGTATTCATAAAGTCCATATCAATAGTATCATATGGAATTTCACGATTAAATTGTGTATGTAAGTGAAGTAGTGGTTTTCTATATTCTTGTAATCCTAAAATCCACATTTTTGCTGGTGAAAATGTATGCATCCATGTAATAACCCCTGCACAAGTCTCATCTGCATTAGCTTCATTAAAGCATTTTCGAATAGATGCTGAATCAATTAGTGTAGGCTTTAACACCACTTCAAAAGGTAATTTTCCTGATTGATTTAAATGCTCTACAATAATTCTTGAATGCTCTGCAACTTCTTTTAAACACTCATCACCATATAGATCTTGAGAACCTGTTGCAAACCAAAATTTGTACACTTTACTTGTTAACATCTAATATTATTCCTCCCTATTCTTTCATTGATAATATAACTTCTTTCTTTCATTTTACAACTTGTATGTTCTATAAAACAACTTGTATTTTTATATATTTTACATTATTTTTTACTATTTTCTTTGTATTTTTTATGCAAATTATTAATATATAGTTGCCGTTAGACAAACAAATATTGGCAATTCGCTTTTTTACTTACTTAAATCTATTGTTTCTATTATTTATTCCAGAAGAAGCTCTAATCCCCTCCTAAAACAAGCAAGTTCTACTTACTGTTTATGACAAAGCAACATTTAAGTACAGAAAAACAGGGAGTGTCGCAAAATAACTAATTTTTAGTTATGGAGTGATGCTCCCTTTGTGTATAAAGAAAAAATCAATAAAAAATTCTTTGGTAGAAATTTTCACTGATTTTTGGCGCACTTTAATAAAGGTCTTGTTTTTTTATTATTTTTAAGCTGTTTTTAATGGAAACAGGTAACTGCCAAGTCGGTCATTTTGGATTTTTGCGTGCAGTTTATTGATGTTGTATCCCAAACACAGCAAAAGAATCTCAAGTTTTACTTTGGTTTTTCCACGAAGTAGAAATCTCTGAAAATCATAATTATTTTTCAGAACACCGAAAGCACCTTCCACCTGGATGGAACGGTTCATACGATATTTTCTTCCTGTCTCACTCATGA
>CALWGN010000197.1 GCA_944380055.1 uncultured Lachnospiraceae bacterium | reverse complement strand
CTTTGGATCTACTACAAAGATTGCATCAGGAATCTTCTTCATATCCTTGATACCACCAAGGTTCTTTTCAAGCTTTTCTAATTCTTTCTTTAATTCAACAACTTCCTTCTTTGGTAAAACATCAAATGTTCCATCTTCAGCCATTTGTTCGATTGCTCTTAAACGTTCGATTCTGCTTTGGATAGTCTTGAAGTTTGTTAACATACCACCTAACCATCTTTGGTTTACATAGTACATACCACATCTAGCAACTTCTGTAGCAACAGCATCTTGTGCTTGCTTCTTAGTACCTACGAAAAGAATTGTACCACCTTCTGCAGCAATATCAGAAATTGCCTTGTAAGCTTCGTCAACCTTTCCTACAGACTTTTGTAAGTCGATAATGTAAATACCATTTCTTTCTGTGTAGATGTATGGAGCCATCTTAGGGTTCCATCTTCTTGTTTGATGTCCAAAATGTACACCAGCTTCAAGTAATTGTTTCATTGAAATAACGCTCATTGTTCATATCTCCTTTTTTTGGTTTTTTCTTCTGTATGTTTCTCTCAGCTTGGGACCAAAAATGGCACCGCCCTTACTAATCCACATACATGATTTTTTCAACTACTAGATTTTAACATAATTTTTTAAGGAACGCAAGTCCCAAATGGCACATATATTACTTTTTATCCAAATAATTTTAATTTGTTATTTAGATATATAAAAAGGTGGGTATTACTACCCACCTTCGAGCGATTAAACTGAACACTTAACCTTACTCTTTTACTTCTTCATATTATTTACTAATATCAATTTTCTTTAATTCATCAAATATAACATCATTTAATACTTTGATATATGTTCCCTTCATACCTGAAGATCTTGATTCAATAACACCAGCACTTTCAAATTTACGAAGAGCATTTACAATAACAGAACGAGTAATACCTACTCTATCTGCAATCTTACTTGCAACTAATACTCCTTCAGTTCCATTAAGTTCTTCAAAAATATGTGCAATTGCTTCTAATTCCGAAAAACTTAATGTGCTAATTGCTGACTTTACAATGTGCACTTTTCTTGTTTCTTCTGCACTTTCTTCATTAACGGAACGCATCATTTCTAAACCTACTACTGTTGTACCATATTCACTTAAAATAATGTCATCAATAGAGTAGTTTTCATCATATTTGTAAATAAATAGTGTTCCTAGACGTTCGCCAGCTATATCAATTGGTGTAATAATTGCCTGATACTTATCCACATTTTCAAAGCCTAATGTTTCTAAATTAACATTTTCCTTTGTAGAAAGAATACTTAATAAACGTTCATTTAGTAATCCATCTATCATTCCTCCTACTTTGTCTTCGATTAGTTCATGGATTTCTTCTACGCCTTCCCACTTACTAATACCTAACACTTTCCCTTTTTTACTGATTACAAGGATATTAGAGTGAAGTATTTCGCTTAATACTTTACATATATCATTAAAAATTACCTTGCTTGAATTATTATTATGAAGAAGCTTATTTATTTTTCTTGTTTTGTCTAATAACTGTACACTCATACTATTCCTCCTTAGCTATACACATACAAGAAGCATATTATTTTCTCATAAAGAAATTTTAACACATATGTATTAAATATACAAGCCTTTTTTTATATTTTGTCTGAAAATTTATTCCATTTCTTTTTTATTTTCTACATATCCACAAGTTTCGTCTGAACAGACAAGCTTGTTTCCTTTTTCTAGCATATATTTTCCACAAATTTTACATTTCTTTTCTGAAGGTTTATCCCAAGACATGAACTCACAATTTGGGTTATCCTCGCATCCATAATATCTTCTGCCTTTTTTTGTTTTCTTAATAACAATTTCTTTTCCACACTCTGGGCATGGAACACCTATCTTTTCTAAATAAGGTTTTGTAAACCTACATTCTGGAAATCCTGGACAAGCTAAAAACTTTCCATGTGGTCCATATTTAATCACTAAATTTCGTCCACATTCATCACATAGCTCATCCGTTTTTTCATCTTCTACTTTTACTTCTTCCAACTCTTTTTCTGCAGCTTTTACTGCTTCATCTAAATCTGGATAGAAATTTCTTAATACTGTTTTCCAGTTTACTTTTCCTTCACCAACCAAATCTAGCAATGATTCTAAATTCGCAGTAAAGGTAACATCTACAATGCTTGCAAAGGAATGCTTCATAATATTATTTACTACTTCCCCCAACTCTGTAACGTATAAGTTTTTATTTTCCTTTGTTACATAATGTCTTGCCAAAATAGTTGTAATTGTTGGCGCATAAGTAGATGGTCTTCCTATTCCTTGCTCCTCTAATACTTTTACAAGAGAAGCTTCGGTATAATGAGCTGGTGGTTGTGTAAAATGTTGTTTTTCATCTAAGTTGACTTTTGTTAATACACTTTCCTTTGTTAATTTTTTAAGTGAAGCACTGTTTTCCACTTTTTCATCATCTGTATATACAGACATAAATCCATCAAACTGTAATTTGGAAGCAGATGCTGTAAAACGTTGTTTTCCTGCATCAATTTTTACATTTATTGTTTCATAGACTGCATGTTCCATACGACTTGCAACAAATCTTTTCCAAATTAGTTGATACAAACGAAACTGATCTCGACTTAATGACTCCTTTACCTTTGTTGGAGTAAGTTCTACATTTGTTGGACGAATTGCTTCATGTGCATCTTGGATTTTTCCTGCCTTTGCTTTCGTACTTTCTACTTTTGTAACATATTTTTCACCATAGTTGTCTTTTATAAATTGCTTTGCTAAAACATCTGCTTCTTCTGCAATTCTAGTAGAATCAGTACGAAGATAAGTAATAATACCTATCGTTCCTTCCCCTTTTATATCTACTCCTTCATACAATTGCTGTGCCAAACGCATTGTCTTTTGAGTTGAAAAATTAAGCACATTAGCTGCTTCTTGTTGTAAGGAACTTGTTGTAAATGGAATTGGCGCTTTTTTTGTACGCTCGCCAGTTTTTATTTCGCTTATTTTAAATGTTTCATCTTTTATTTCATTTACGATTTCATCTAACTGATGTTTATTTTCAATTTGTTTCTTTCCATCTACACTACCATAATATTTTGCAATTAAAGGCTTTTTCTCTCCTTTAACTGCTAATTCTGCCT
The DNA here is from genome assembly GCA_944380055.1 of uncultured Lachnospiraceae bacterium. Classification (GTDB taxonomy): domain Bacteria; phylum Bacillota; class Clostridia; order Lachnospirales; family Lachnospiraceae; genus Fimimorpha. The sequence goes on along the minus strand of CALWGN010000197.1, from coordinate 40 downwards.
CTAATGTCCAATATTCCTTTGGAATAAATGCATTAATTTC
>CALWGN010000196.1 GCA_944380055.1 uncultured Lachnospiraceae bacterium | reverse complement strand
CATATTAAGAGAATAATAATTATTATTATTATACTTACTCTATTTTTTGCATTTTTATAAATCATGGTCTATCCTTTCCCTATTGAAACTATTTACATTTCCAATATATGAGGTTAGATTTCTATTTTAGAACAGATTTAATTTATTACTATTAACGCCTATTGTACCGCTTTTGGTAAATTCCATCGATATTTAGACGCAAAGAAACGAATAACTATTACAAGTAATGCCCCAATTACCATAGCGCTAGAGTAACCTATAGAACTTCTAATGATAAAAACACATGTAATAGCACCTACAAAACTGGCACTAGCATAAATATGCTTTCTAAGTACTGCAGGTGTTTGTCCTGCAAATATATCTCGAATCATTCCTCCGCCTACTCCAGTTATCATTCCTACTGCTATAAGAAGTAATGTTTTATCTTGAAACCCAGCATTATACGCTGTATTAATTCCAATAACTGTAAATGCTCCTAATCCAATTGCATCAAACAAATTCATAATCACTGTATATACTTGCATATATTTGCTTGTTAAAAATTGGTTATTCCAATATACAATTAAAAATATAACAACTGATACTACAACTGAAATTTTCACATATATGGAATTTCGAAACATCATAGGCGGATGAATCCCTAATATTACATCTCGAATCATTCCTCCACCTACTGCTGTTGCTAATCCTAATATAATTACACCAAATAAATCTAACTTTTTTTCTATGGCAACCATTGTTCCTGAAAACGCAAATGCTATTGTTCCTATTATTTCAATAATAAATACGATATGTTGTGATACGTCCAATGCATTGTCCTCCGTATTTTTATCTTTTTTCTATACTGTTACTTGTATTTCTTCCTCTGCCTCTTCTCTCATAATAGCAACTTGCTCTGGCCCTAATGTTGGGAGATCAGCTAATGAAGATACACCAAAACATCGTAAAAATTGCTCTGTTGTAGCAAATAAAATAGGTCTTCCTATTGCATCTTTACGACCTACTTCTTCTACTAATTCATATTCAACTAACTTATTTACTGCATGGTCACTTTTTACCCCTCGGATTTGATCTATTTCTACTTTTGTGATTGGTTGCTTATAGGCAATAATAGATAATGTTTCTAATAAAGTATCTGTTAGTATATGCTTCTTTGGCTGGCTTGCTATTTTTACTAAATACTCATAATATTTTGCTTTTGTACATAACTGAAATTTATCTTCTAGTTCAATAATCTGAATCCCCCTTACATCTTTTTCATATTTTTTCATTAAATTATAAATAAGATTTTTCGTAGTTTGCTCATCTTTATCGATTGCTGCTGCAATTTTTGATACTTCTACTGATTTTCCCATGGTAAATAAAATTGCTTCAATCGCAGCTTCTAACTCTTTCATTATCGTTCACTCCTTATTTTTCTAATCGTATTGTTCCATGGCTTCCTTTGTAATGGTAGTTTCACAATCTTCATTCCATTCTAATAAAATATCACCAAACGTTTCCTTTTGAGAAATAAATAGCCGCCCTATTTTTATCATTTCTAGACAGGCTAAAAATGTTACAATTACATCTTCTTTTGTATTTTGTTCTTCTAACAAGTTTAAAAAGCTAAAACTTTTTCGTTTCTTAGAATATTCAAATATATATATTAGCTTTTCTGATAGTCTTACTTTTTCTTTTTTTATATTTCCAAATTTACTTCTAATTGGATCAATTTTATCTATTTGCTTTTTTAATACACTTTGAAAAATACTTTTTAGCTTCGCTAACGTAATTCCATCTAATAATTGATTTAAATCTACAGGTTCTTCATATTTAGCCACTTCATTTGGAATTGTTGGCTCTTTAAATAAACTTTTATCAGCATCAATTTGCTTATCTTTTAACTCATATGCTATTGTTTTATACATTTTATATTCTACAAGACGAGCTACTAATTCTGCTCTTGGATCGATTTCTTCTCCTTCTTCATCTACTTCCTTTGGAAGTAACATCTTCGATTTAATATCAATTAAAGTTGCAGCTATTACTAAAAAATCACTAACTACATCTAGATTTTTTTTCTCCATAGCATTTACATATTCCATATATTGATTTGTAATTTCAACAATAGGAATATCGTAAATGCTTACTTTATTTTTTTCTATTAAATGTAATAATAAATCTAAAGGTCCTTCAAATATTTCTAATTTTACTGATATCTTCATCTCCGTCTCACATTTCTGTTTTCTTTTTCTCCTACTAGAGCATTCATCCACCAAACTGTCTTCTATTCATTTTTAGTGTTTCTTTTACATTTTAATCGTACAACCACTACCTCTGGCAAATTATTTAATCGTATATTAATAGAGTGAGTTCCTAGTCCACCACTTACAACCATTTTTACTTTACCATAACTTACAATTCCTTTATCTCTTTTTGTAAAAAACTGGCATTGAGGCGACATAATACCTCCTAATTTTGGCAAACGAATGGTTCCTCCATGAAAATGTCCTGAAAA
>CALWGN010000195.1 GCA_944380055.1 uncultured Lachnospiraceae bacterium | reverse complement strand
TTTCTTAAATTTTTTGCAAATCCTGCTGATGCAACTGCTGCACTTCTACCTGCTAATACTCCAAATGCCAATGCAATTGCTGCTGAAAATATAAGAAATAATCCCATCTTATAAATATATCCCATATTTCCTGCATCGATTCCGTAATCAATTAAATTGGCCATTTGAATTGGAATAATTACTTCCATAACAACTTCCAAAATGACAAAGATAGGTGCCAGAATTGAGTCTTTTTTATATTCTCTTACGCAACTAGCTAGTTTTTTTATCATTGTTTCTTCCTCCTATTGTTTTTATAATTCCAATTCTTTAAACTGTTTACTATCTAACAATATATGGACATAATAATTACTACTCTACCTTTAAATTATTATATAATTTTTTAAGTAGTTTATGTAGAGTCTCTATTTCTTCCTTACTAATTCCTTGTAATAAGCGTTCTTCTACATATTTTGCATCTCCACTTGCAATTTCATGGAGCTCCCATGCTTTTTCTGTTAATACCAGTTTTTTTAATCGAGCATCATAAGTAACTGGCTCTCTTTCAATAAAGCCCTTTTGCTCCATCAATCCAACAACTTTTGAAACTGTAGAACGACGAACAGAAAACTCTTTCTCAATATCTTTTTGAAAAATATCTTTATGCCGATTTTCTGCTAAATATCCAATAATCCAACCATTGGCACCTGTTACACTTTCTAAATATTCTCTATTAGGCCCATGTTCAAACTCTCTTCTAATTTTTGCAGCCAATCTTCTAATTTCCAAATTTATGGATCTTTTGCGATTCACATCTCTTACCTCCAAAATATTTGTTAGATATAAAACTATTTCTTTGCTATTGTACACAGATAGAAACTATAAGTCAAGTAATTTTTTTATAATTGAGGTGCCAAATACGGATATCAAATCTATTATTTATATAAACTAATACTACAATCTAAAAAATTTCCTTTTTGACACCAAAACTATTTTCTAAAACTATTTTCTATTCTTTTTATATTTGCAAATGCACATGACTTCCACCAATTTTATCTTTTGTTACAATAATCTGCTTATCTATTCTCTCTTTTAACTCTGAAACGTGAGAAATAATTCCAACTAAACGATTTCCTTTACTTAATCCAATAAGTGCTTTCATGGCTTGATTTAAAATATCTTCACTTAATGTACCAAATCCTTCATCAATAAACATAGTATCTAATTGAATTCCACCTACACTTTGTTCTATTTCATCAGAAAGTCCAAGTGCCAATGCTAAAGAGGCTACAAAAGATTCTCCACCTGATAATGTTATGACACTTCGTGTTGATCCATTGTAATGGTCAATGACATCTAATTCTAACCCACTTTGACTTCTTTGATTATTAGCTTCTGTACGTCTTTTTAATTCGTATTGACCACCTGTAATAATCATAAGCCTTGTATTGGCATGAGCAAGCACTTGATCAAAATAAGTCATTTGAATGTAAGTTTCTAACATTATTTTATCTTTCCCTTGTACATTTCCATTGGCTGTATTAGAAAGAGCTTTTACATATTGATATTTCCTTTCTACTTTTCCCATAGCTTCTTTCTTTTTCTTCATTGACTCATAAGACCTTATGTTACTTTGTAGTCTAAGATGAATATTCTCTCTTTCTTTTGCCTTTTCTTCTTTTTTTTCACACATTTCTTTGCTTTGTTCATGTAACTTATCAATAGAAAAATCTTGTTGTTCTTGCTCATGATTTTTTAAGGTAGCTATTTTTAACTTACAATTACTAATTTGACTTTCTACTTCTTCAAACTCCTTTGTAGTAGTCGCTATTAATTTCTCTAATTCTTCTTTTTCTAGTTCTAGCTTTCTAATAGAATCTTTTGCCTCTTTTTTGGTAACAAATGGCAACCTATTTTTTTCTTCCTCGTATCTGCTTTTTATTGCTATTAGCTCTCCTTCTATTTTTCCTAATAAGGCTTGCTTTTCTTCTATTACTTTTTGACTTTCTTCTTCTAATAATTGTAGATTTGGTAGCTCCTTTTCTAAGTTTTCTTTTCTATCAGCTTGTGCTACTATTTCTTTCTTTGCCTCATTAATTCGTTGTATTTTTTCTTTTATTTCCTTATATTTTTCATTTCCCTTTTCTTTTAAATGAGAAATTTCATAATCTCCTAATACAACCTTAATATCTTCCTCTAGTAGATGTTTCTTTTCTTCTACTTTTCCACGAAGCGTTCCTGCTTTTTCACTTTTTTGTCTATCTTCTTCATCATATTTTTGAAGAATTTTCTTTTCTTCTTTTAATTGTTCTTCTGTAGGCATATTCTCATGAATAGTTGCCAGTTTAGGATGTGTCCTAGAGCCACAAACTGGACAACATTCTCCCTCTTTTAAATCATTTGCTAATATACCTGCTTGTCCATCTCTAAAAGCTCTTTCTTTTTTCTCATAAGAAGCTTTTATTCTCTCTAATAATTCCCTTCCTTTCTTATATTCTTCCTGTGCTTCTATTAAGCTTTTTTCTTCTTTTATATAGCTATTATAACTTTGAATTAATTTTTGTAGCTGTTCATTTTCCCTTTTTACAGCTTCTTCTTGATAATTAATATCTATCAAAGCCTTTTCTACATTAGACATAGACTCTAGCTCTTTTTTAGTATTGGCTATATTTTCTCGATATTGAATCCTTTTACTGTGAATAGATTCTAACTCTTTTCTCATTTGTTTTTCTTGTTTTTCTCTTACAATAAAATCATTATATAATTGTTCTACTCGTTCATATTGTAACAATCCTTCTTTTTCCTTATTAATTTGAAGCAATAACTCATTTATTCGAGGCTCTTTTTCCTTTGCGTTATGGAATTGTTCTTTGATTTGTTCTCTTCTAGTTTTCTGTTGGTTTAAAAGTATCTGCGTTTCTTTAATCTCTTCAATTCTTTTCTTTTCACTTTCTGCCTTTCCTATTAGTCGATTTAGTTTACTTAACTCTTCTTCTATTTCTTCCATTTGCTTATTAATAACAATTATATTATTATTATCAGCATTTATAAGTTCTTCTATTTGTTGCAAAATATCATCTAAAAATACTTGGCTGTTTCCATCTTTTACTTGCTGTAACATACTATATAAATTACTAGTATCATCACAAATAATACCGCTCATATATTGAGCAATACTTTTTTGTAAATCTTCATACTCTACTCTTAACTTGCCACTCTCTACTTTTAATCGCTCTTGTAGCTGTTGGTACGGTTTTGTTTTAAATATTTCACGAAAAATTTTACTTCTTTCTTCTGTTTTTGCTAATAATAGTTTTAAAAAGTCTCCTTGAGCAATCATTGCAATTTGAGCAAACTGAGCTCTATTAACTCCTAATATTTGTGTAATTTCTTTTGTCACTTCTGTATATTTACTAATAATTCTGCCATCAGGAAGCGTCAATATTGCCTCGGCTCTCTCTTTTGTTAATCCACTTCCTCTCTTACTTGGTCGTAAATACTCTGGGTTTCGATACACATGATATCTTTTTCCACGATACATAAACTCTAATTCTACATAAGTTTTTGTATTAATGTCTGCATACTTACTTCTAAATGTTTCCACATCGCGAACATTACCACTTGCCTCTCCATAAAGTGCAAATATGATTGCATCAAAAATAGTGGTTTTCCCTGCTCCTGTATCTCCTGTAATTAAGTACAGCCCTTGCTCTCCTAATTGCTCTAGTAAAATAGTTTCTTTGTCTGCGTATGGTCCAAATGCTGATATAATTAACTTTGTTGGTTTCATACTTTAGTCCTCTCTATTCTCCCAAATATCTTCCATTAGTTTTTTTATAAATTCCATTTGCTCCACATTCATCATTTGGTTATTTTGTATCTCATATAACTCTTCAAATAACTCTATTGGCGTCTTCTCTTTTACTTTTGCAGTATTTTCAAATAACTGAATATTTTTTGTTCTTTTATTATCGTAAGATACACTCATAATATTTGGATAAATGGAACGTAATTTTGCCATAACGTCAATAATATCTTCTTCATCTGTTAATGTAATGTGTATATAATCTTCTACATTTGTATTCTCATAATTTTGTTTTGCTGTAACAAACTCATAACTTCCTTTTATCTTCCTCATATCTCTTTTTGGTATAAAAGGAACTTCTAAAATTTCTATGTTTCCTTTTTCCCTCATATTTATAATTGTAGCTGATTTTTTATGTTTTTCTTCAGAAAATGAATATTTTAATGGAGTTCCTGAGTAACGTATGGTTTCTTTTCCAATATATTGTGGTCCATGAATATGTCCTAATGCTACATAGTCAAAGTCTGCAAATAGATTTCCATCTACATTGTCCATACCACCTACTGAAATTTCTTCTGAATCACAAAGGCTTGCTCCTGTGACAAATTGATGAGCAACTAATATATTTCTTCTAGTTTTATCTATATTTAAATGTTTTATAATTACTTCTATGGCATCATTATAAGAATGAATTTCTTCTTCATAGAATGGACGAACAACTGCTGGTTTTACAAAAGGAAGTAAGTAGATAGCAATTTCTCCATATTTATCTTTTTGTATGATAGGTGATATTTCACCACTAAATATTTGAGATACATATACATTGCTTTTTTTCAGTAAATTAGATGCAAAAGATAATCGCTCCATAGAATCGTGGTTACCACTAATAATAAATATACTTAAATTATGTTTACATAATTGATTTAAAAAGTTGTCTAATACTTGTACTGCCTCTGCTGATGGAACCTGCTTATCGTAAATATCACCAGCAATTAATACTCCTTCTACTTTTTGTTCCTCTATAATCTGTAATATTTGATTTAATATATATTTTTGGTCTTCGATCATAGAAATTTCATTTACTCTTTTTCCAATATGCAAATCCGATAAATGAATCCATTTCATCGTTTTCTTCCTTTCTTTTTTTTCATTTTTATTATAGAAGAAAAGCAAGAGATTACAGTCCCTTGCTTTTCTTTTAGAATTTAACAGTGTAATTAATTATTATAATGTTTCAGCTCTCTCTTTAATGTTTTTCTTAAAATTAATTACTTTATGATTATACTCCTTGTCCATGTGTGGTGAATGAATAATAAAATCAGCAGATGCTTTGTTTGTTGCAATTGGAATATCATATACTTGTGCAATACGAATTAATGCTTTAACATCTGGATCATGTGGCTGTGCTGTTAATGGATCTGAAAAAAAGATAGCTAAATCTACTCGACCTTCTACAATTTTAGCTCCAATTTGTTGATCCCCACCTAATGGGCCACTATTATAACCACGAACTGGTAAGCCAGTTTTATCTGTAATCATACGAGCTGTTGTACCTGTTCCACATAAAAAGTGATTTTTTAAAATTTCTTTATTTTCTTCACACCATTTAATTAACTCTGCTTTTTTTCCATCATGAGCAATAAGAGCAATATTTTTTTGTTTTCCGATTGTTAATGTAATATAGTTTTCATTCATATCAATTCCTCCTTGCATTGGCATATCTATTTATATATTTGACATATCCAATATTTTACTTGTTAACATTTTTATAAAATTATACTATCATGTAAGTAGATAGTAACGCAATATAAATTAGAAATTCCTTAGAATGTTTTTACAATTTTGTTCATAATTTAGTTATAAATCTCTTACATTTTTATAAAATTTCTAATATTTCATTTTTTGTATTGTAATTCCTTTTATTTTGTATTACAATCTATGCTGGTAATTAAATGAATTCTAATTGTAAATTTTTTTTAAACATTTAGACACAGTTTGTACATATTTATAAGGTTATAATAACCACAATCATATATCTAACATTGAAGAGGAGATTATAATGATTACTTTTATTAGTATTTTTAATTTTATCATATTGGTTTTATTTTTCTGCTGTTATTTTTATCAAGCTGTTTTTGTTTTAGTACGCTTTTTAAAAAAAGAAAAAGAACATACAGCAGATGGATTTCATAAATTTGCTATTTTAATTTCCGCACGAAATGAAAGCTCGGTTATTAGTGGCTTAT
>CALWGN010000194.1 GCA_944380055.1 uncultured Lachnospiraceae bacterium | reverse complement strand
AATATAGTTTATATATTGAAGCATTGGAGCAATTATTTGAACAATACAAAGAAAATGAGTATTTAAAAATAGAAAATGAAACAGTCGCTTATATTGGTATAGTTTAAAAAAAGTTGCAAAAGAAAGCAAATGTTTTACAAAGGAAAAGAGAAAAGGAGTCTTTTAACAATGAATATACAATATTTACATACACTAGATAATAGAGTCATGGAAGTTAGAAAAAAAGTATTTGTAGAAGAGCAAGGCTTTGTAGATGAGTTTGGCGACATCGATACAAGGGCTATTCACTTATTAATATTAGACAATGAATTACCAATAGCAACAGCAAGACTATTTTTAACAAATAAAGATACTCAAACATATGCAATTGGACGAGTGGCAATTATAAAAGAATATCGTGGAAAGAAATTGGGAAATAAAATATTACATTGTTTAGAAGAAAAAGCAAAAGAAATTGGTGGAAAGATGATTGAACTTTCGGCTCAGTGTAGAGTACAGCAGTTTTATGAAAAAAATGGATATGTGGCATTAGGAGAAATCCACTTAGATGAGGGATGCCCACATATCCATATGGAAAAAATATTAAATCCATCCACCATCTAGTTGAATAATTTGTCCAGTAAGATAGTTGTTATTATCTACAAGTTGTAATACAAGATGAGCAACTTCCTCTGGATGACCAAAACGGTTGCTAGGAATTTCTTCAATTAAGGCAGTTTTTTCTTCGCTAGATAGAAAATGGTTCATTTCCGTTTCAATAGCACCACAAGCAATGGCATTTACTTGGATATTACTTGGAGCAAGTTCTTTGGACAATGCTTTTGTAAATCCGTGAATGCCACTTTTGCTTGCAGAATAAGCAACTTCACAGCTTGCGCCGCAAACGCCCCATACAGAGGAAATATTTATAATCTTTCCACTATTTTTTTGGAGCATAGAAGGGATACATAGCTTACTACAATAAAAAATAGAAGAAAGATTAACAGATAGAATACGATTCCATTCCACTTCGGTCATATCTTGAAGCAATCCTATATGTGAAATTCCCGCATTATTGATTAATACATCAATAGAACCAAAAGCAGTTATAATACGATTAATTTCCCTATTACATTCCTCATAGTTTCCTACGTCCCACGCAGAGGCAATACATGTTACCCCAAAGGATTCAATCTCTTTTTTTACATCAAACAATAAATCTTTGTTAGAATAGCAATTAATAGCAACATTATATCCTTTTTTTGCAAAGGAAAGGGCAATTGATTTCCCAATTCCTCTAGAAGCGCCAGTAACTAAAACATTTCTTTTCATTACAAAATCCTTTCATTACAAATTATATTTATTTTATGAAAAAGCTTCTTTCATTATAAGAAATTGATAGAATACATGCAATACAATTATAAGATAAAACATACTATTGTAATCAAGTTACAAACAAAAAAATATAATTATGTTATAATATTGCCTAAAGTAGAAAAAATATAATAGAGGAAGTATATGATACATATACATTGCTTCTAATAAAATAATTTGCTTACGATATAAAAATACAATAAAAGAAAAGAGGGAAACTATGGAAAATAAATATGATGTAGTTATTATTGGATCAGGACCAGCAGGACTAACAGCTGCTATTTATGGAGAAAGAGCTGAGTTAAAAACAATTGTAATTGAAAAAAATGCAATGAGCGGTGGTCAAGTGGTAAATACTTATGAAGTAGATAACTATCCAGGGCTTCCAGGAATCAATGGATTTGACATGGCAATGAAATTTAGAGAACATGCAGAAAAGCTAGGAGCTCAATTTGTTGTTGATGAAGTAGTAAAAATTGAAGAAACAGAAGGCGGAAAAAAGGTAATTTGCGAAAATAATACATTTGAAACAAAGACAATTATTATTGCATCAGGAGCAAATCATAGAAAACTTGGTGTAGTAGGTGAAATTGAGCTTTCAGGTCGTGGAGTTTCTTATTGTGCAACTTGTGATGGCGCATTTTTTAGAAATAAAGAAGTAGTCGTTGTAGGTGGTGGTGATGTAGCAGTAGAAGATGCTATCTTTTTAGCTAGAATTTGTAAAAAAGTTTATTTAGTACATCGTAGAGATGAGTTAAGAGCTGCTAAAAGTTTACAAGCTAGATTATTTCAAATGGAAAACGTAGAATTTATATGGGATAGCCAAGTAAAAGAAATTGTTGGAGATAATTCTGTTAACAAAGTTATTATTGAAAATGTAAAAACAAAAGAAGAAAGTAGCCTAGATGTACAAGGAATCTTTATAGCAGTTGGAATTATTCCAAACACAGAAAACTTTAAAGGTGTAGCAGATATGGATAAGCAAGGATACTTTATTGCTGGTGAAGATACAAAAACAAGTACAAAAGGTATCTTTGTTGCAGGTGATGTTAGAACAAAGCAATTAAGACAAATTGTAACAGCAGTTTCTGATGGAGCTAATGCAATTACATCCATTGAGCAATACTTAACAGAAGAAGCAGTAAAGTAAAACTCCAATATAATAGTTATTATTACTACTATAACAGTCATTATAACTAATCTAATATTGTTATGACTCATGTAATGTTATTATTACTATGTAATGTTATTATTACTATGTAATATTATTATTACTATGTAATGTTATTACTATGTAATATCAAACATTATTATGGAACATTGAAAAGTGATGGATGACATTCCTATATATTAAATTATAATTTCATATAATAAAATAAAAATCCTCCTATTTTTCTATAATAAAACAATATAATTGTGATAAACAATTTGTTGTTAGATAATAGGAGGAATTTTATTGTGTGAGCATACAGTTACATGTTACATATTGTACTTGTAAGGTATCTAAACCTAGGAAAAATGGGAAAAAATGAAGATTTAATTGTTCTAAGATGTTGACAAACCTAATTTAACTTGTTATAATAGCGATGGATGTAACAAATTTGTAACAATTAATAAAAAATATGTAATAAGTAATTTATAGATAAAAAGAAATTGGAGGATAAAAATGAAGAAAATAGCCAAAGCAGTATCACTTTGCTTAAGTGCTTCCTTATTAACAGCAATTAGCCCTAATGTGGTAAATGCAGCAAATTTAGAAAACGATACAGCAGTAGCAGGAATTTCTGTTGCTTTAAATAATTATTATGCGACTAGTCTTTCACCAGAAATTGACATACTAGAATTTTTAAAACCATTAGTTGGAGCTGATGTGGAGAATGCAGTAAAAAATGCAATGGAATCAACACAAGCAGATCAAACAGCAGCTTCAAAAGAATCTGAGACAAGCTCAGAAGCAGAAAGTACATCAGAAGAACAAACAACAGAAGAAGCAAATACAAACAATTACAAATCAATTTATTCAAAAGTAGCCATTGCACAGGTTGCTGGTTATGTAAATGTTAGAAATGTTCCTAACACAGAAAGTGAAGAAAGTATTATTGGTAAGATTTATAATAACTGTGCAGCTACTATTTTAGAAACTGTTGACGGAGAAGATGGTGAATGGTATAAGATTCAATCAGGAAGTTTAACAGGATACATAAAAGCTAGTTTATTTGTTACTGGTGATGAAGCAGAAGCTATCGCTAAATCAGTAGGTGTTGTTACAGCAAAAGTAACTGCTCCAGCATTAAGATTAAGACAAGAAGCTAGTTTAGAAGCAGAAGTATTAACTCAATTAGCTTTGGATAGCGAATATGAAGTATTAGGAGAAGAAGGAGACTTCGTTAAAATCCAAGTTGGAGACATGGTTGGATATGTTTTCAATGAATGTGTAGAATTAAATGTTAATTTTGAAGAAGCAATCTCATTGGAAGAAGAAGCAGCAGGCTTAGAAGAAATTGCAGAACTTCAAAGTAGTGCGAATTATGCAAATAAAGTATATTTACAAGCAATGCAAGAAGGTCGTTATGCAGATGCAGGCTCTGCTGTTGAATATGTAGCAGAACTTCAAGGAAATGTAGCAGAAAAGGCTGTAGCTTTACATAAGACAGAAATTCAAGAAAATGCACAAACACAAAGAGAAGAAGCATTACGTTTGGCGCAAGAAGCATATGCTAAGATTGGACAAACAGCAACACCAGATGCTCCAACTCAAAGTGAATCAGAAGTAGTTGCAACAACAGAAGCACCTACGACTCAAGCGCCAACACAAGCGCCTGCAGCAACACAAGCGCCTACAACACAAGCTCCTGTAACAGAAGCACCAACAACTCAAGCAGCAACACAAGCGCCTACAACTAATAATAGTGATGTTAGAAGCCGTATTGTAAGTGAAGCAGTTAATTGGGTTGGAAAATGTAATTATAGCTATGGAGCAAACAACTTAACAGTAGGTGGAGCAGTTGACTGTTCAGCATTTACATCTACAATTTATAAGAGAGTAGCAGGAGTTACTATTCCAAGAACATCTGGTTCTCAAGCTGGAGCAGGAAGAACAGTATCTTTTGATCAATTACAACCAGGGGATTTAGTATTCTATTCTGGCGGTGGAAGAATTAACCACGTTGCAATTTATATTGGAAATGGACAAATTGTTCATGCTGCAAATCCAGCAGTTGGTATTATTATCTCAGACTTAAATTATAAAGCACCTACAACAGCAGTATCATTCTTCTAATGAGTGTTGTAGGAAGGATAGCATTTCAGTTTTACATAGAAAAGGGATATAGAGTTATCTATATCCCTTTTCTCATGCCCTTAATGAATCTCATATAATTTTATAGTACTACTAGGATTTCATAAAATAAAAAGAAGATTGGTTGTCCAATCTTCTTTTTGTTTTATTTATTCAAATTCTGGTTCAATTAAACCATATGTACCATTTTTTCGTTTATAAACAACATTTACTTCATCGGTATCACTATTAGAAAATACATAGAAGCTATGTCCTAAGAGCTCCATTTGTACACAAGCTTCTTCAGCATCCATTGGCTTAATGCCAAAACGTTTGCTACGAACAATTTTAATCTTCTCAACAGGTTCATGTTCTTCTTCTATAAATAATTTAGAAAAAGAAGGAACGCTTTGCTTTTTAGCAATTAGTTTTGTTTTATATTTTCTTAATTGGCGTTCGATAATTTCTTCTACTAGATCAATAGATACATACATATCATTGCTTACTTGTTCAGAACGAATAATATGTCCTTTTACCGGAATTGTAACTTCAATTTTTTGACGATCTTTTTCAACACTGAGTGTAACATGTACTTCTACATCTGAAGTAAAATAATGTTCAAGTTTGCCTAACTTCTCTTCAATAGCAGAACGTAAACCTCCTGTGACATCTATGTTTTTACCCGTAATAATGAATTTCATAAAATCAACTCCTTTTCATTAAACTAGAGAAAATCATAAAGATAATATAAGTAAGATTAGTATACAAGTTGATATGAAATTGTTCAATAACTTTATTAACTAATAATTCTTTGTTTAAGAGTTTCTCTTGTTTTGATAGGTATATTATACCATATTGATGGAAAAATTCAATAGAAAAAGTAGAATTTTCTAAAAAAAATAAAGAATAAAAAATAAAATATAGATAAACAAAAAGTATAAAATATAATTTAATATAAATATATTTGATTATAAAAAGTTATCTATTCTTAAAAAATAAAAGAAATACAAGGGAAATTAGTAGTGTTATACAAAACATTTATTCGAAAAAATGAAGGTAAGTTTTCCCCAGTGTGGGTAATAAAAATTGTGGATAATGTGGATAAGTCGGTGTATAACTTAAAAATGTAATAAAAACTAGATTTTTCTATGTGGATAAATTGGTATGAAAATGTAGAAAAAAGAATAAAAGGAAATAAAACTGGAGAAAAGTAAGGCAGATATCAAAAAAATTGTGCAAAATGTATAGATAGGGAAAGAAAAGAAAAAATAAATTATTTGATAATTAGATATAGGAGAAAGTATAGTCAAACATATGATTTATATAAGGGAATTGTATAACTATAGAACATATAATTATTAATGGAAAAAGGAGAAAAATGGCTTATTTATGGAAAAGGATAGAAAAGAATGATTAGAAAATTAAAGGAAATATATATTTTAACGAAAAAGTTATAAATTATTTATTGTTTTTACTCATTGAGTATATTAACATAAAAGTATAGGTTATAGCTTATCAATAACATAAAAGTAAATATTAGAAAATAGTATTATTTTATTAGCAACTAATAGAAATAGATAACGTACAGAAAGGATAATATTGTCCTAATGGGAAAGGCAATACAGGTGAAAAATGAAGAAAGATTTTGTTGTGTTAGAAAATGTAAAAAAAACATATAAAATGGGAGAGATAGAAATTCATGCAGTGGATGGTGTGAATTTTACAGTGAAAGAGGGAGAGTTTGTCGTTATTGTTGGTGCTAGTGGTGCAGGAAAAACAACAGTTTTAAATATTTTAGGTGGAATGGATAGTGCAACCGATGGAATTGTTGTTGTTGATGGAGAACATATTGAAACATATACTCAAAAGCAATTAACTAGCTATCGAAGAAATGATATTGGTTTTGTATTCCAATTTTATAATTTAGTACCTAATTTAACAGCATTAGAAAATGTAGAACTTGCATTACAAATATGTAAAGACCCACTAGATGCAAAAAAAGTGTTAGAAGAGGTAGGGTTAGGGCAACGATTAAATAACTTTCCAGCTCAATTATCAGGTGGAGAACAACAAAGAGTATCTATTGCAAGAGCATTAGCAAAGAATCCAAAGCTACTTCTTTGTGATGAACCAACTGGAGCTTTGGATTATCAAACAGGAAAGCAAATATTAAAATTACTTCAAGATACTTGTCGTAAAAAAAATAAAACAGTAATTGTAATTACTCATAACCTTGCTATTGCGCCAATGGCAGATAGAATTATACAAATAAAAAATGGAAAAGTATCATCAATGGAAGTAAATGAACATCCTGTTCCAGTAGAAACAATTGAATGGTAATTAATATAGAAGAAAAGGATATGTGAGAATGATGAAAAAGAAAGCCCTTAAAAAAGATATTAAAATGGAAATTAAAAAAAGTTTTCCTCGATTTATATCCATTTTTCTTATTGTAGCATTAGGAGTAGCATTCTTCTCCGGTGTTCGAGCTGCAAACCCTGACTTACGATTAACAGCGGATACCTATATTGATGAAGGGAATTTAATGGATATTAAAGTTATTTCCACATTAGGGTTAACAGAAGATGATATTACTGCATTAAGGAAAATAGAGGGAGTCGAGTATGTAGAACCTTCCTATATGCTAGATACTATGGCAATAGTAGGAGGAAGCAATCGTGTATTACAACTATTAGCAGATACAGAACAATTAAATACTATTATTATATCAGAAGGTAGAAATGTAGAAAATGAAAATGAAATAGTTGTTGATAAAGCATTTGCAACACAAAATAAACTGGGAATTGGAGACACTATAACGTTAACATCAGGAACAGAAACAGATATTACAGAAAGTTTAACTGTAAATGAGTTTACAATTGTAGGATTCGGACATACACCAAATTTTATTGGCTTGGAACGAGGAAATACAAACATTGGAAATGGTACAGTCAATGGATTTGCCATTTGTATGCCTAGTATATTTAAAAGTGAAGTATATACACAAGTCTATATTTCCGTAGAAGGTGCAAAGAAAGAAATTAGCCACTCTGATGAATATACAGACTTAGTCGATAAGGTAATAGTAAATATTGAGAATATTGCAGGAGAAAGATGCCAAGCCCGATATGATTCTATTTATAATGAAGCAAAAGAAGAAATTGATAAGGCAACAGAAGAGTTTGAAACTAATAAAAGTGATGTAATAAGTCAATTAGAAGATGGTAAAAAGCAAATTGATGAAGGAAAACAACAGCTTTTACAAGCAGAAGAGAGTCTAAATGAACAGAAGGCTTCTCTTGAAGCAATGAAGCTTGCAATAGGAAGTACCAATCCTCAAGTATTAAGTATACAAGCTCAGTTAGAGGCGGCAGAACAAACACTACAAGAAAACAAAAGTACATT
>CALWGN010000193.1 GCA_944380055.1 uncultured Lachnospiraceae bacterium | reverse complement strand
AAAGCGTGTTGTCATAGATACACCAAAATAGTGGTTAATTACACTATTTTTAGAATTAATATTCTTTTGTGTAAAATTTCCACCTGTTTCTGTAAAAACATCATTTGCTGTGTTAAATGGGAAAAATTGCCCATTCGGTGATTTACCACTTTTCTTTACTGCCCATGTATCATATAATACAAATGAATTGGTTGTTTTATCAAAAGATGCGAAATTCTCTTGACTATTATAGTAATAATAACCATCATCACTGATCTGCAACAAATTTTTCACATCCATATATGCTTGTTTAGAACTTGTAGAAGAAGAATTAAATAAATAATTTAATGACTGATCTTCACTAATACTAAGAGCAGTATTTTCTTTAAGCATCGGATATCCATTTTGTAATGTATTATATACCATACCACTTTGTGGTGTTTTATCACCAGTATACTTATTTAAACCAGTTTCATTTCCTGCTCTTGCCGTAAATTTTAGTATATTTCCAGCATTAATCCCCATATTTCGATAATTACTAGGATTCGTAGCATCTGATGAAGTACTTTCGTTAATCCAATAATCAAAAAGGTTAATCGTTGTCCCACGAGGAGACACGCCGCTTACCGTATGATCATTTAATGCTGCCTCTACTTCTTTTACATTGTTAGGTAATACTTCTATTACAGTAATTGCTAGCATTATTAATGATAGCAAAACTGCACATATTTTTTGTACTTTTTTCTTAGTTTTCATCTTCCCCATAGGTTCTCCTCCTATTTAACAACATAATTTAAAATGCTTTATTGTTTAATAATATTATTATCACCTCACTATTCTTTGTTTATTGTTTGATAATTAAAAAATATTCTATTAATATTTATTTTTAATTATAAATCTAATCCATACTATTGTCAATTTTTTTTATTAAATTTTCTTTATTATTTTTCATTACGAATTTAAGAAATATTATATAAATTATTATCAATTAATATTTTTTTAACTATTTTTTCTACTCATATTTTTCTATATTATAAAGTATACTATACTATCTACAACTCTTGTTATTTTTTTAATTTTATGATATATTATTCTCATTAGAAAAGAGCTTTTGCGAATTATATAATTTATGATTCGTAGAAGTTCTTTTTATTATGCATAGGTATTACCTAAATATATTTTTTAGAAAGGTTTTTATTATGAATTCAAAAACATTAACTTATAGTCTAAATAAGCAATTTATGAAGTACGTAGTTCCATCTATGCTGTCCATGCTACTTGGTGGTTTTTACTACATGATTGATGGATTATTTGTAGGCAATAAGATAGGTGCAGAGGCGCTTGCTTCCATTAATATTGTCTATCCAGTACAGGCAGTTTTAAACTCCTTAGCCACAGGTATTGGAATTGGAAGTTCTGTTTTAATGTCTATGGAACTTGGCAGAAACAATCGTCCAAATGCTACTCGTGTTGTTTTTAACGCAATTACCATTCTTTTTGCTGTTGGAATTTTAGTTCCACTACTATTTCTTTTTCAGCTTGATAACATTCTTGACTTTTTAGGCGCAGAGGGAGTCATTTATGATGGTGCAAAAGAATATATTCATATTGTATTAATTGGTGGTTTAGCACCAGTTCTTGGAAATGGACTAAATCCTCTTATAAGAAATCATGGAAAAACTGTAAGTGCCACGTTATTTATGTGTTCAGGTTTAGTTACCAATATTGTATTAGATTACGTATTTATTTATGTATTTAATTGGGGATTGTTTGGTGCTGGACTTGCAACTATTACTGCTCAAATTGTTGTAGCAACATTTAACTTTGTTTATTTAATTATTTTATCAAGAAAGGATATAAAATTATCCTATCTTATTCCAAAATCCTATATTTTAAAGAAATTTGTGTCTATTGGACTATCTCCATTTGGACAAACATTAATTCCATCATTTATCATTGTATTAACGAATTGGCAATGTTTAAAGTATGGTGGAGATAATGGACTGGCTATTTATTCTGTTATGTCTTATATATTAGCCTCTGTACAGCTATTACTACAAGGTGTTGGAGATGGAGTACAACCATTGATTAGTTATTATTTTGGAGCTGAAAATTATTCCACTGTCAACCGATTATATAAAAAATCTGTACTATCATCTATATTCATTGGAATATTTATTATGCTAATTACATTAATATTTACTACTCAATTATCTTCTGTTTTTGGAGTAAGTCTATCACTTCTTCCAGAAACAAATAAAGCGGTTAGAATTACTTCTTTCTCTTTTGTATTTTTTGGAATTGCTCGCTCTACTTCCGCATTTTTATATGCCATTGGAAAAACAAAATATTCTGCACTACTAATTTATTTAGAGCCATGTCTTATAGCACCAATTGGGCTTATGCTACTTGGATATTTATTCCAATTAGATGGTGTGTGGTTTGCTTATCCATTCTCACAGATTATTTTATGCTTTGTAGCATTATTCCTTAGAAAGAAAGTCATGTTTCAATAAGAAAATCTCTTATAAAACGTTTTATATTGTATAAAAGTAAAAGGCAAACTATGCAATCAAGCGTAGTTTGCCTTTTATCTATGAAATGAACTTTAATGATACTTTTTAAGATAACTATTTATCTTTTTTCTTCC
>CALWGN010000192.1 GCA_944380055.1 uncultured Lachnospiraceae bacterium | reverse complement strand
ATAAAATTTATTGGCATTTTTTTTACTTATAAACGTTACTAACAATTTCTTTTTCTTTAAACTAGATTTTTTCACATGAGTGTATAACTTATCTATATCAGCTTCTTCCTCTAATAATTCATAGGATATTTTCACTCTATCTTTAAAAATTGGATTTCTAAAATACAAATCTCGATTTTGTATTAAAGTTACTACCTTTCTACCTTCAGAATCCAATACATTTAAGTGTGGCAGCGTTGCTGACATAATAATAATCTTCATTCCCATAATTTTTGCATATATTTGTAAAAATTCTATAATTTCCCCCCATATATCAATTCGATAACTTTGTATTTCATCTAATACTACAATACTATTTGATAGTTGTAAAAATCCAAATAAATCTTCTTTTTTATTTCCAAATAATAGATTAAAAAATGAAACATGAGTGGATAGTATAAATGGATAATTTAAAAACTGCCTATCTAATAATGCTTTCGTATAATATTTCGTGGAATCCTCATTTATTGTTTTATCCTCTTTAATAGGAGTAATTGAGTTTATAACAGCAACATACTTCTCCACTACTTCTTCCCCAAATATATTATATAAATTTGTTATATTTTGCTCAACCAATGTATTAAATGGGTATATATAAAGAAGTTTCTCTTTTTCTTTTAAAAGTGAAAAGCTTAAATTCATAGCAATATTACTTTTTCCACTACCCGTTGGGGCTTCTAAAAAGTAAATATTGTCTTTTTCTTCTCTTTTTAAATTTTTCTCTGCTTCAAGAAACATTTCACAACGCAAGCCATTTATTCCTATATTTAAACTTCTTTTTATTCCCTGTGTTTGTTTTTCATATTCATACTTACGAATTTCCTTTATGAGTTTAGAATTATTATACATTTCCTTTAAACATTCTAAGCTGACTCCACTTCCAAATTCATTACGCTCTAATCCATTCATATATTCTGTTGTACTATAATAATCGCAAGAAACTAATGTGGAATACAGAAGTCTTAGATATACTATGTATATCATATCTTGTTCCTTAGAAAAATGGTCTATCCTATATTCTCTATATAAATTTGCTTTCGTACCATAATTTTCTGTATTAAAATATTGCAATCCTTTGTATCCTTTTAGCTTTTCTTCTTGCAACTCTTTTATCAAATCTTCCATATTAGGAGAAACTATTTCTTCTATTAATTTTTCTAGTTTATCCAAGTCTCCATGATGTTTCATTATCGTATATGCACCTAATAGAACAAACATTTCTAAGATTTTCTTTTCTTTTCGCTCACAATTAATTTCACTTCTAAACTCTTTATCCTCTAGTAAAGAGGTATAATAATCTAAATAAATAATGGAAGATAAAAAAGAATGGTCACTTCCTGATAAACTTTTTAACTTATCTCTTTTTAATTTTTCATTATTCATTTTTTCCCACTGAAACTTTGGATTTAATTTCCCCATATCATGAAAATAGACAGCAGATTGAAATATTTCTATAAAAAAAGGCATTAAGTCTTCTTTTTGAAAAAACTGGTTATATATATTTTTTAATATTGTTTCTAAACCTTTTTCTTCCCATATTTTTTGTAGATATTTTTCACATCTTACAATATGCTCTTCTAATGTTTCTTTTTCATTATCATTTTTCCTATGTGCATAAATAGGAATATCTCCTGTTAATATATTTCTCCATTTTATTTCTTCCATTGTAAACCTCTCTATACATGATTTCCATTTATTAATTACCCTTTAATAGAGCAGCTAATCATTCATTGATACCTTTTAACCATAAACACATATCATCCATATCAATTATCATATTTAAAACCTATCTTATGATTAATTGGGTAATAATTCTCCCTCTAAGTAGGAATATTTTAAATAATCTGGAGAACTATAATATACACTTGAATTAAAATTCGATATTTCATCACTTAAAAATGATTGAAATACTTTATATATAGCTTCTTCCAATGTTTCATCCATTTGGGTATCTATAACAAGTCTTTGATATAGTTTACCGATATCAGTAATACTAGGAATTTTATATTTACATCTGCTTATTGTATCAAATGTTCCTACTTCAATATGAAAATCTTCTATTACCTCTTCTCCCACTTGTTCAATACTTAAGCAATGATTAACATCTGCATAATCTAATTGATGTTTTATTCCTTCTTTTCCCATCTTTTCTACAACATATTTTCTATGATTTTTGGTATATCTGCCAATATACTCTATTAAAGTACATACATAAAATATATCATTTTTCAATTTCTCTGCTATCAATATACTCACTCCCTTCGTATACTAAACAATCCAATGCTTGTAATGTGTGAAAACTAATCTGATGAGTTGGATGTTTAAACTTTGCTAACTGCCAAAATAGTTCTCTACTAATATCTCCTCTTAAAAAATCATTAACAAAATTCCAAATTGTATCATCTGCCATTGGGCCTTCTACAATATCAAATTCATGAATAGCTCCACTTCTACATTTTGCAATAAAGTCTAACCATTCATCAGTCATTTCATCAAATTTTAGTATCTTCAAATTTGGATTTGCAGTATAAATATATTTATTGATTACTCCTACTTGTTTTCTTCTAGTCGCCCATCTAGATGCCTGTTCAAAATCATTTGTACAATAAAATCCCCAAGAAAAATCCTTATTAAATTTTGCTTTTCTAACCTCTGGAAATTCTACTTTCATATTACTGCCATGAAAAAGAATTCTACTTGCCATATCAATCTTCCTCCTATCTTAACAAAATGCCACAAAGGTATCTTCTACCATAACTTTGTGGCATTTTATTTAATAAAACACAATATTTAATTTTCCATCTGTATATATTGGTTCTTTGCTATCTTCTACTACTGCATCTGTCAAATAAAACATTTCTAATTCATAATGATTTGTACTACTTTTAAGTCCTACTGGTAAGTATTCTCCATACCGAAATTTCATTTCATCAAAATCAAAGGTAACCAATTTCGTAGGACATAAGCTATGTATTTTACACTCTTCTGAATCTTTTTCTTCTAATTCAATAATTTCTGAATCACAAATAGTAGCTAAATGGTCATTTTTTCCTAAATATGGATAGTAAATACAACAATTTTCTGTAATAGAAGATGCTATCTTTTCACTCTCTTCATTATCTAATAACACATATATAGTCCAATCTGGATTTTCTAACCATTCTTCTTTTACAATCAAATTTCTACTTTTTTCGTTGGATGCATACCCAACAGAGTTATTGAAAACTTGAACTTTTTTTGAAAAAACTCCTTTTTCTTCTTTTGGTACGATTGATACTTTAATATCTTTTAGTTTCTCATAAAACTCTGGGAATTCCTTAAATTCTTTTTTTGATGTTACAACGGACTTATATCCATGATACCCTAAAATAGCACCAAATATTCCCAAAAGAGCCACTTTATGAATATGTCCATAAGAAAAATAGTAAATAGCATTTACCTCTGGTTGTTTAAAAAAAGCTGTCTTCCCTTTTAATGTAAATCTCAAGCATTTCATAGTATTACACCTCTTTCTGAGTTATAATATTATAGAAACGCACCCCTTCTATGTTTGTATCAATTTCTGTAGTATATGGATTATAATATACTTCTACTAATTTAATTTTTTCCTTCATACTATTAATTAATTCATCACAAGTAATTATAATTTTATTTTTTTCTCCGCCATTACCTTTTTTAAACTCAATATAAGTAGATAAATTAGGCAAATACATATCTATATCTGTTTCAACAAATAATCCAAATTCATTTTCACATCCAATTTTAGAGTTTGTGGCATAAGAAGTAGTTGCACATATAGAAGCTTCTTTAAATTTCTTATAATCTTCTTCTGTATATCCTTCTGTCACATCTAACTCTATGAATTCTTTATATGCTAATGGATTAATTACAAATGGATAAAAATAATGTGCCTCATCAGTCACTATCTTTGTTCCTAGTGTAGAGTTTTTTGCATCTTTCTTTTTTTCTGAACCATCTTTAAATGGAGATAAAATTTGTTGTTCTTGTACATACGTATCTTCGTATTTATTCATACCTTGTCCAATTTGCACTGCTCCAGTGATTGAAATATTCTTTTCTGCCTCTGCAAATGTTGCACCAAAATTTTTTACATCAATAGCCTGAAATAAATTTTTCAATACTTCTTTTGTATTATTTTGCTTTTTCAAATCTTCTACTTGAAAAACAGTTTCATATTGTTCTTTCAATGTTCTTGGAAGAAAAGCTTCTTCTCCACCTTTTTTACTCTCAAAATGCATAGTTTTAATGTAAAGTACTTTTTCTCCATCATTTTGCCACATTTTTTTTATTGGATACTTAAATGCTTTATCACTACCAAATACTGTTCCATCAGAAGTTGTTTTTGGATATCCTGAAAAATCGGCATTCCAATTAGACATAACAGAAGAAACTCCCAATACCCCATACACTCTTTTATTCATACTCATATTAATTTACCTCACTTTCTTCTTTCTTTTCATAAATTAATGATTCTGCTGTAAATCCTGCCATAATCATTTCATTTTTAAGCTCTTTTGATGTATCATAAGATAAAATCTTCGTAAATAATTGATTTTCTTTGTTTTTTGAGTTATAAGAAATACTATAATTATATTTTTTATATAAATGCATTAATCTTTTATGAATTACTTCATGAGATTTCGCTGTTAAAAAAGGATTTATAAGTGATGCTGGAATATTATTTGCTTTACTTTTTGAAATTAGATAATATACTACTTGTCCTATCCCGTACGCATATTCTTCTTCGGAAGAAAATTCCCATTCTTCTTCTCCTCTTAGATGCTCTCTTAATTGTTCCCTTACATTTTCCATAAGTACCTCCATATTGTTATTATTATTAAAATAGTCTTGCAAAGACCATC
>CALWGN010000191.1 GCA_944380055.1 uncultured Lachnospiraceae bacterium | reverse complement strand
TTATTAGTAGATGCTAAAATGTGTCCAACTCGTTCGGAAGCAAGACGTCAAATTCAACAAGGTGGAGTATCTATTAATGATGTAAAGGAAACAGCATTTGATAGAAAAGTAACACTTGCAGATTTGGATAATGGAGCGGTAGTTGTTCGTAGAGGAAAGAAAGTATATCATCAGTTTAAAGTGGAAGAATAATAAGTATTTAGATAGAAACAAAGTTGTACTATAAAATAGTTACCAACAATAGAAAAGAGGTATACAAATGGAAGTATTATTAGGTGAATTATTATTTACAGCAGCAAAATATGTATGTTTAATCGGTGTTGCAGTATTAGGCGTATTTGCAGGAAAAAAATTAAAAGACATCAAGAATAAGAAAGAAGCGTAATTGGAGGAAAAAACGTGAAGCAGTACGGTGTAAATGAATTAAGAAAAATGTTCTTAGACTTTTTTGAATCTAAAGGACATTTAGTGATGAAAAGTTTTTCTCTTGTTCCTCATAATGATAATAGTTTATTAATTATTAATTCAGGTATGGCACCACTTAAGCCATACTTTACAGGACAGGAGATACCACCAAGAAAGAGAGTGGCAACTTGCCAAAAGTGTATTCGTACAGGTGATATTGAAAATATTGGAAAGACAGCTCGTCATGGTACATTTTTTGAAATGTTAGGTAACTTCTCATTTGGAGATTATTTTAAAAGAGAAGCTATTGCTTGGTCTTGGGAATTTTTAACAGAAGTAGTAGGATTAGATGCAAATCGTTTATATCCTTCTGTATATGTAGACGATGATGAAGCATTTGAAATTTGGAACAAAGAAATGAATATTCCAGCAGATAGAATTTTCCGCTTTGGAAAGTCAGAAAATTTCTGGGAACATGGTGCTGGCCCTTGCGGTCCATGTTCTGAAATCTATTACGACCGTGGAGAAAAGTATGGTTGTGGCTGTGCAGATTGTACGGTTGGTTGTGAATGTGACAGATATATTGAAGTATGGAATAACGTATTTACACAGTTTGAAAACGATGGTAAAGGAAATTACACAGAACTTGTACAAAAAAATATTGATACAGGTATGGGATTAGAGCGTTTAGCAACAGTAGTGCAAGACGTTGAAACTATTTTTGATGTAGATACAATCAAAGCTTTAGTAGATAAAGTATGTGAAAAAGCCAATACAAGTTATCGTGCAGATAAGATAAAGGACGTATCTATTCGTGTTATTACTTACCATATTCGTTCCGTATCTTTTATGATTTCTGATGGTATTATGCCATCCAATGAAGGACGCGGATATGTACTTAGAAGATTGTTAAGACGTGCAGCTCGCCATGGTAGATTATTGGGAATTGAAGGTACATTTTTAGCAAATCTTAGTAAAACTGTAATTGAAACTTCAAAAGATGGTTATCCAGAATTAGAAGAAAAGAAGGATATGATTCTTAAAGTAATTACAGAAGAAGAAAATAAATTTAATAAAACAATTGACCAAGGTCTTTCTATTTTAAATGATATGATAGAAGATATGGTTGCTAATAAAAAAACAGTATTAGATGGTGCTGACGTATTTAAATTATATGATACTTATGGATTCCCTATTGACTTAACAAAGGAAATTTTAGAAGAAAAGAATTACTCTGTGGATGAGGAAGGCTTTAAAAATGCTATGGAAGAACAAAGAGTAAAGGCTCGTTCTGCAAGAAAGCAATCCAACTACATGGGTGCAGATGTTACTGTATATCAATCTATCGATCCAGCAATTACAACTACTTTTGTTGGGTATGATCATTTAACATATGAATCAAAAGTAACTGTTTTAACAACAGAGGAAGAATTAGTACAAGCATTAACAGATGGTCAAACAGGTACTATCATTGTAGAGGAAACTCCTTTCTATGCAACTATGGGTGGACAACAAGGTGATATTGGATATATTGTTTCACCACAAGGTAAGTTTGAAGTAAAAGATACAATTAAATTACAAGGTGGAAAAGTTGGTCATGTAGGATGTGTGGTAAGTGGAATGATTTGTGTTGGAGAAGAAGTTTCTTTACAAGTAAATGAAGAAAATCGTAGCTTAACATGTAAAAATCATAGTGCAACACACTTACTTCACAAGGCATTAAGAACAGTACTTGGAACTCACGTAGAACAAGCTGGTTCTCATGTAGTTGCAGGAAGACTACGCTTTGACTTTACTCATTTCCAAGCATTAACAAAGGAAGAAATTGCTAAAAATGAAGCAATGGTAAAAGAAGAAATTGGAAAAGCACTTCCAGTTGTAACAAAAGAAATGTCAATGGAAGATGCAAAGAAAACAGGCGCTATGGCATTATTTGGTGAAAAATACGGTGAAACTGTTCGTGTTGTACAAATGGGAGATTTTTCAATAGAACTATGTGGTGGTACTCATGTTTCTAATACAAGCAATGTAGGTTCCTTTAAAATTATTAGTGAAAATGGAATTGCTGCCGGTGTAAGAAGAATTGAAGCATTAACATCCAATGGTTTGATGGAGTACTACAAAGAAATTGAAAAAGAATTAATAACTGCAGCAAAAGCAGCAAAAACTACACCAGACAATTTAGTTGGTAGAATAGAATCTCTTTTAGAAGAAATTAAGTCATTACACTCTGAAAATGAAAAGCTTAAGAGTAAGCTAGCAAATGATGCTATGGGCGATGTAATGAACCAAGTAAAAGAAGTAAAAGGAACAAAGTTATTAGCAGTAAAATTAGCTGATGTAGATATGAATGGACTTCGCAATCTAGGAGACCAACTAAAGGAAAAGATTGGTGATGGTGTTATTGTTTTAGTATCACAATTAGATGGCAAAGTAAACTTAATGGTATGTGCTACAGATAGTGCAATTAAATTAGGTGCTCATTCAGGAAATCTAATTAAAGAAGTAGCAAGCCTTATTGGTGGAGGCGGCGGTGGTCGTCCAAATATGGCTCAAGCAGGTGGAAAGAACCCAGCAGGAATTGATGTAATGCTTGAAAAGGTAGAAGAAGTACTTGCAAGTCAATTAAACTAATAAATAATAAGAAAAAAGATAAGCATACTTTTATAGTAATACAATATATGTATAAGCTATGAAAATGCTTATCTTTTTTTGTGAAAAAAAGAGTGAAAAATAATATATTTTTTAAAGAAAATTTAAAAATATATTATATATAATAAAATAATTGACATAATTCAAAACTAATAATATAATAAAATTATAAATTTTTGGTTTATTAAATTAATTTATTATTTATTATTTATATTAAGTTTGATATTGTTGCTATAAAATACTAGTGCACAAGTATTTCTATAGATTCTTTAACATTGCAATCAGACCTAAATGAATACTAGAAAAAATGTTGGGGAGTTTAAAATGAGTATAAATATGGGGGTGATATTGTTAAAAATTATTAGTATCATTAGAATCTATTCTTACAATGGTGGTTATATTGCTAGGAACAAATGTATTTACAACAAATGTATTTGAAAAAGATACTAGAAGTTATGGGCGTGAGACGATACATTTAAATACAGGACAAGAGTGGAGTAAGCGGATTAGAGTAGTATATTTCCAATATAGGGGAAATTCTGCTAAATATGGGGCATACGCAGATGTTTACTATGTAGGACTTTAAAAAATAATTTAACTTAAAATAGACTAAGTATTAACAGTATACTAGTTTTAGTAATTGTTAATACTTAGTTCTAAATTTTATTCAAGGGGGTATTTTTATGTGGCGCTGTGCAAAAATGCAAATGTCAGTTCTTATGAAAAGAAAAAGTGCTGTTATTGTCTATTTTTTATTACTAATTATAGTAATGAATAACTATTTTTCTAATTTAAATCAATATTTTGGCTGGGATGTTAGTGAAATGTATCACCCAGTAAAGATTCTTTTTTTAGCAACCTATTCAAGGTATCATGTTTCCTTTTTACAGTATTTTCCTTTGCTTGTAGTAATTCCAGCTGCTTTTTGTTTTTTAAATGATAGAAATACAAGAGAGCTTATTTTTATACAATCAAGAGTAGGATCTAAAAATTATTATTTTGGAACTGCCATAGCAGTATTTTTAGTTACAATGGCAGTGTTTTCTATTCCTTTTCTTATTGAAATTCCATTAAATTATTTTGTATATCCTACCAAGGCTATAGGAGAGCCATCTAATGTAGCACTATATGAAGATGTATACATATCAAGTGTAAAAAATTACTTTTTTTCTACCTTTTATGCCTATTATCCATATTTATATAGTGTTTTTTGCATTCTTATATTTGGTGCAGTAGCTGGAATCTTAGCTGTATTTGCCTATACCATATCTACATTTGCTTTTGTGAAGTTTAAGATTATTGTATTTCTACCAGTATATGTATTGCTTCAGTGTTTAAATCTAATAGAAATAAATTATATACATTATCTACAGATGTTTGATGGCAGCGAAAAAAATGGAGTGGGTTATGTCATTTTATGTCTGTTGCTTGTTGTATTTTCTATTTCCATTTTAGCTGTTAAAAGTAGAAAGGATACGTTGTAATGAAAACTTACATAAAATATTTATTATTTGCCATTTTTGTTGGTTGGATGGGAGTTGTTCATTACATAGGAGCAGAAAAGTCTGTTGCATGTGCAGATATTATTTTTCAGTTTAGCTTTTCAGGTTTTCATTTTGATATTGGGACAATTCCTGAATTATTAAGATATTATTTTGGTATTATATTGTTTCAGGTATTTTTTGGAACATATATTTACAGACATTTTACTAGTGCAAGTGTATACTATTTTTCTAGATGTTCAAACCGTATACAATGGTTTTTAAAAGAATCGGTGTTTTTGTTTGTATATGTAATGATTTATGTTGTTTTAACCATTGGCTCGGGTATTTTTATTGTAAATATGACAGCAGGAGTTACTTTTCAACATATAGATAAAGTTTTATTATTCTATTATGTATTATTTTCTGCCTTATGGCTCTATGCAATTACACTTACTGTAAATATACTAGCAATTATATTAGACAGTAGTCGTAGTTTTATGGTGGTAGGAGGTTTTCAAATGTTTTGTATGGCTGTATTTTCTTTCTTTGATATTAAAGGAGATGTTGGTCAATGGCTGTTAGAAAATAATCATTTTCTTCTGTTTCAGTGGAATCCAGTATTTAATCTTTGTATTCCTTGGCATAGCAGTAAAATAGAAGAAGTAAATAAAAAAATAAATTGGTTTCAAATACCATTTGATTTAAACTGGTCTGCGTTTTATTTTGTTCTATTAGCAGTAGTGTCTATTATTGTAGGATGTATTATTGTAAAAAAGATAGAATTTGTTACAGTGAATAAAGAAGGGGGAGATGCATAATGGAGTTAGTAGTAAGTAGAGTAAATAAAAAGATAAAGGGAAAAGAAATTCTTTGTGACATTAATTTAAATCTAAAAAGTGGTAATATTTATGGGTTTGTTGGGAGAAATGGAAGTGGTAAAACAATGCTTTTTCGAGCTTTATCAGGATTAATGCACATAGACTCTGGTTCTATTTCTTTAGATGGAAAGCAGTTACATAAAGATATGACAGTTCTTCCAAATGTTGGGATTATTATAGAAAATGCAGGATTGTACCCAGAATTTACTGGTTTTAAAAATCTACAGATTCTGGCAAAACTGCGTAAAAAAGCAAGTGATAATGATATTAGGGACGCCATTAAAAGAGTCGGATTAGATCCAGATGATAAGCGAACTTACAAAAAGTATTCTCTTGGTATGAAGCAAAGAATTATTTTAGCACAGGCAATTATGGAAAAACCAGACATTATCATGCTAGATGAGCCAACCAATGCACTGGATGAATCAGGAGTAGAGGAAATACGAAAAATGATTTTAGAAGAGAAAAACAGAGGTGCATTGATTTTACTTGCTAGTCATAATAAAGAAGATATTGAAACTTTGGCAGATAAGGTATTTCATATGGAGAATGGTCATTTAACCGTATAATAGGGGGTGGTATCAGTGAAAATACGATTTGTTGCAATAAT
>CALWGN010000190.1 GCA_944380055.1 uncultured Lachnospiraceae bacterium | reverse complement strand
TATTATATCATGAACATAGTTCATGATCTTGTCACATTCGCCAAATGCTTCGCGCTTGGCTCATTGTGCTTATTATATCATAAATCATGAGAAAAGCAAGTATAAGGATAAACTCTCCTTCTATTTTTCTGTTTTTATAGACAATTTTTCTCCATCTGTGCTAATTACTATATTTCCCATTGTATCGGTTCGATAAACAGGTATATTCATTTTTTCTATACGCTCCATTACCTCTTTATGTGGATGTCCGTATGAATTATCTGAACCTAATGAAATAATGGCATATTGAGGATTCACTGCATCTAAAAATTGCTGACTTGATGATGTACTACTTCCATGATGATTTAACTTTAATACTGTTGCTGAAATATCGCTATTATTTTCTGCCATCCACTTTTCTGCATCTACCTCTGCATCTCCACTCATAAGAAAAGATACATCCTTATACTTTGCCAAAATTCCTATGGACCAGTTGTTTAGTTCATCTCCATAATCCTCACCTGGAGAAATAATAGTAAATGTTAATTCACCTAACTGATAAGTATCACCAACCTTTGGCACTGTTACTTTTAACCCTTGATTAGCAATTGCCTTTAATACATCTTCATATGTCTTTGTTGTATGTGTTACCTCTGGAAGAAATACTGCTTCTACTGGAAAATTATTAATAACAGTATCTAATCCTCCGATGTGGTCAGAATGAGGATGAGTTCCTATTACATAATCTAACTTTTCAATGCCTTCTTCTTTTAAATACGAAACAACTTCTTCTCCCTTATCATTTTCTCCTGCGTCAATTAACATTGCAGCATCTCCATATTCAATTAAAATAGAATCACCTTGACCTACATCAATATAATGAACAGAAGCTTTTTGTTCTACATTATTATCTAGTGCTGCCTTGTTACTTTTTTGTTCTGTATCTTCCTGAAATATACTAAGAATACCTGCTAGTATTAATACTACAATACCAGAAAGAATACGATTTGTTGCTTTTGCTTTTTTTGACATATTTCATTCCTACTTCTCTATATTGTTATGCCTTTTTATTATAAAACAAAAAGGAACATACGTTTTTGAATTTTAACATAGGTTCCTCTTTTTGTAAATAATCTATTTATTGTTCTGTTTTACTAATAGATTCAATTGCTACACTACCACCGCGAACAACTTCAATATTAGAATAACTTTCTTTTAGTAGACTAATGAAATCATCATTTTTTCTTTTTGTCTGCACACACTCTATCATTATACTATCTTTTCCATAATCTGCAACTTGTGCATTAAATACATTGGCAATTTGGAATAATTCTGATTTATCTAGTTTTGTACAATGAAATACTTTTACAAATAACAATTCCTTTTTATACGATGACGTTTGCGTTAAATCAATAACTTTTATTACTTCTACTGCTCGATTTAACTGCTTTTTTATTTGTTCAAAAGTTGCATCATCGCTAATAACACTTATTGTCATTCGAGACATTGTAGGGTCTTCTGTTGTTCCTACTGTTAAACTATCTAAATTATAAGACTTTCCTGAAAAAAGCCCTGCAATTTTTGCTAAAACTCCAACTCGGTTTTCTACATAAAGAGATATCCATCTCTCTGACATATTATTACTTATATTTAACACTTCCTTCCCCTCCCTCTAACAATTCATTATCATTTTATTTAGTGGATTTCCTCCTTTTACCATAGGTAACACTAATTCATCACTATGTATCATAAACTCAATAACTGTTGGCTTATTTCTATTGTTTTTTGCCTGTTCAAACGCATTACAAATATCTTCTTCTTTTTCTACTCTGATTCCTAATACACCATAGCTCTCAGCCAATTTTATAAAATCAGGAAAATAAGGTGGACATTCATATCCATCTGTCATACAATGACCTTTGCAACTTTTCCTTGCCCTTAAGCATGTAGAAGAGTATCTCTTACCATAGAATAATTTTTGCCATTGTCTAACCATACCAAGATGAGTATTATTAAAAATACAAACAATTACTGGTAACTCCTGGCAAACTCCAGTTGCTAATTCTTGTATGTTCATTTGAATTCCTCCATCACCTGAAATACAAATGACATGAGCATTTTCTTCCCCTATTTGTGCTCCAATAGCAGCTGGTAAACCATAGCCCATTGTTCCTAGACCTCCAGATGTTAACAACTTCACTCCTTGTTTCATTTCTAAATACTGAGTTGTCCACATTTGATGTTGTCCCACATCTGTTACTACAATATGCTGTTCAAACTGATGGTTAATTGCCTGAATAATTTTCTCTGGAGTAATCCCCTTGTCTTTTCTCATACCTAGAGGATACTTTTCTTTCCAACCATTCAGTTGTCCTACCCATTCTTCCGTATCAACACTTTGTGCGTACTCTAACATTTTATTAATAAATTCTTTTGCATCAGAAACAATTGGTACATCAACATGAATATTTCTAGATATAGAAGCTGTATCAATATCAACATGAATTATTTTTGCTTTTGGCGCAAATTCTTCTATTTTACCTGTAATTCTATCATTAAATCTTGTTCCTATTGAAAATAATACATCACAATTACTAATAGCCTGATTAGCTGCATAGCTACCATGCATCCCCATATTTCCTATAAAATAAGGATGATTTGTTGGAATAGCACCTTTTCCCATTATTGTAGTTACTACAGGCACTTTCGTTATTTCAACTAACTTTGTAAATATATCATTTGCTTGGGCAATATTAACCCCTCCACCTGCTAAAAATAGTGGTTTTTTTGCTTTATTTAACAACCTTAATCCTCTTTTTAACTGTCCAATATGTACTCCTGATATTGGCTTATATCCTCTAATAGAAACTTCATTAGGATAAATAGGAGTTCCATATTCAAGCATCATATCTTTTGGCAAATCTACTACTACAGGCCCTGGTTTACCTGTTCGGGCAATATAAAAAGCTTCTTTTATAATTCTCCCTAAATCATCTCTATTATGAACGGTAATACTCCATTTACAAATATTCCTCGTTATTCCTACAATATCCACTTCTTGAAAAGCATCATTTCCAATTAAATTTCTTGGAACCTGTCCTGTAAAGCATACAAGAGGAACACTATCATAATTAGCAGTAGCTATTCCAGTTACTAAATTAGTTGCTCCTGGTCCACTAGTCACTAGACATACTCCAACCTTTCCTGTTGCTCTTGCATACCCATCAGCCGCATGGATAAGCCCTTGCTCATGTCTTGGCAATATAACATCTATAATATCCTGTTTATATAGCTCATCAAATATATCAATAGCATATCCTCCAGGATATCCAAACAAAACATCAACACCTTCATCTTGTAATGCTCGCACAAATAGCTTATTTCCTGTGATTTTTTTCATACTAACCCTCATTTCTGCGTTGCTTTCTACTGACAAGCAACTTTGTGTCAAGCAACGCCTAAGCACAAATTGCCCTGTGAAAAATTTATTTTTTCACTGCTTTTATCCTTTCTTATATTAAAAATGTCCCCAAACTTCCAAATCCTATATATAGCATAAAAATTTTATATACTATAATTTATTTAATGAATTTTATATTATACTATATATTAATATTATCAATTATTTTTGTCAATTATTTTGTATTATCTTTCTTTTGCGTTTTTTTATTTTATATTTTCTAATTTATAATATTTTTTTTATTATGAAAAAATTACTCTGTTAAAAATACTATATATTTATTATTAAATCCACTTTTATTTTATTACAAATAATATAATCATTATTTCATTAATATCTTTTATATTATATAATATATTAATATATATATTTAAATTTTAAAATATTAAAAACACAAATACAAATATTAATCGTTTTTTATTTGTTTTTATGTTCTTATCTATTCTAATTCTTTTTTACTTTATATTAGTTTGTTTTTTTATTTATTTTAATAAAAATAGTTGACTTTTTAAAAATATAGCGTATAATTTTTTAAAAGAACAAGGGTGTTCTCACTATTTTTAATTTGTGATGCAACACCCTTGATTTATTTTATTTGGGAGGTAATGTATGAGCAGTCACTATATGAAAAAGGGATATATCCCATTTATGAACCTTTATGAAACACAAACAGCTATTGGGCTATTAAAAAAGACATTTGAAACAAATCTTAGTAACTCACTAAATTTAAAAAGAGTATCTGCTCCTTTGTTTGTAGATCCAAATTCTGGATTAAATGACAACCTAAATGGTTCAGAACGTCCTGTATCTTTTGATATCCCTGCTATTAATCGAAACGGAGAAATTGTTCATTCTCTTGCAAAATGGAAACGCATGGCACTTTATCAATATGGATTTCAGCCTAATAGTGGACTTTATACAGATATGAATGCTATTCGTAGAGATGAAGAATTAGATAATTTACATTCTATCTACGTTGATCAATGGGATTGGGAAAAAATAATTACATTAGAAAATAGAAACATGGATTATTTAAAACAAACAGTTCAACTAATTGTTGATGCTATCTGTGACACCTTAGAAATATTACGAGCAGAATATCCAGTATTACCAACTAAATTGACAAGAAATGTAACATTTATTACTACAGAAGAATTATTACAACTTTATCCAAATCTGACTCCAAAGCAACGTGAAAATGAAATTACAAAACGCTACGGAACTGTTTTTTTAATATCCATAGGTGATTTACTATCTAATGGAGAAAGGCATGATGGCCGTGCCCCTGATTATGATGATTGGAAACTAAATGGTGACATTTTATTTTGGAACGATATGCTAGAATGTGCATTTGAAGTCTCTTCTATGGGAATTCGAGTAGATTCTAAATCACTAGATGAACAACTTACAAAGTCCAACTGCAATAATAGACGTATCCTTCCATTTCATCAAATGCTATTAAACAACACATTACCATTAACTATGGGGGGTGGTATTGGGCAATCTAGACTATCCATGCTTCTACTTTCTAAAGTACATATTGGAGAAGTTCAAGTATCCTTATGGGATAATGCTACACGAGTAGAATGTGAAAAACATAACATTATCTTATTATAAAACAATTAAACTGCTTATTTTAATATAATTATTATTTTCTATAAATTTTAGTATTTTCTAGTGGTATTTGTAATATATAGTAGTTTTATTTACAATACCACTAGTTTTATTTGTTAAATTCCAAACAAATATTGATAATATCTTTATTTTAATTTATAATAAATAAAGTATGGTTTTTTTTCACTATTTTTCCATATCTCTTTTTATCTTATACTTATTCCTATATCTTTAAAATTCTACATAGAATATTTATTCCTATCTCCTTTTATTGTAGATATGATAGATATAGTATCTTTTATTAATCGTCACTAGTTATTACCGTATTTTTTATTCAAAGGAGGTTATTTTGAACAAAAAGCTTAAAGAAAAAATTATTGAATCATTATCTGCTGTATTTCCAGTTACTATTATTGTTTTATTTCTTTGTTTTACAATTTCACCTATGCCATTAGCACCATTAATGCTTTTTATTATTGGAGCTGTATTATTAATCGTCGGAATGGGATTTTTTACTTTGGGAGCTGATATGGCAATGATGCCAATTGGTGAAACCGTTGGAAAACAGCTAGTAAAATCAAAAAAAATGAATCGTATTATTTTTATTTGCTTCTTAATTGGAGTTCTAATTACTTTAGCCGAACCTGATTTAAAAGTATTGGCAGGTCAGATGCCGACAGTGCCAGACAATGCACTTATTTTCTCAGTTGCATTTGGTGTAGGTATTTTCTTAGCCATCTCTTTTTTGAAAATTTTACTAGGTTGGGATTTAGGGAGACTTTTAATTATTTTCTATTTTGCTATTTTTACATTAGCCATATTTGTACCAAAGGACTTTTTAGCCGTAGCTTTTGACTCTGGTGGTGTTACAACAGGACCTATTACCGTTCCTTTTATTATGTCATTAGGAATTGGCCTTGCATCTCTAGGAAAAAGTAAAAATGCAGAAAGCGATAACTTTGGTTTAGTATCCCTTTGCTCCATAGGACCTATTATTGCAGTTATGATACTTGGACTTGTTTATAAGGCTGATTCTAGTAGTTATACTTCATCTATTATACCTAATGTAAATGATACAAGGGATTTAGCTCTATTATTTGTCCATAACTTTCCTGAATATTTCTTAGAAGTAGCAAAAGTATTATTTCCTATTTTATTTGCTTTTACAGTTTTCCAATTTATTTTTATTAAATTAAGTAAGCATCGATTTATTAAAATTATAATTGGTATGATATATACTCTACTAGGTTTGGTACTTTTCCTAACAGGAGTAAATGTAGGCTTTATGCCTGCTGGACATTATCTTGGACAACAGCTTGCACAATTAGATTTTAATTGGATTATGATTCCAATTGGAATGATTATTGGATATTTTATTGTAAAAGCAGAGCCAGCGGTTTTAGTTCTTAATAAACAAGTAGAAGAAATTACCAATGGTACTATTTCCCAAAAAACAATGATGAACGGACTTTCTATCGGAATGGCAATTTCTGTTGGACTTTCTATGCTTCGTGTTCTTACAGGAATTTCTCTTCTATGGTTTTTAATCCCTGGTTATATACTTGCATTAAGTTTTTCATTTATTGTTCCCAAAATTTTTACTTCTATTGCATTTGACTCTGGTGGTGTAGCATCTGGACCAATGACTGCTACATTTTTAATGCCTTTTGCCATGGGGGCTTGTGAATCACTTGGTGCCAATGTATTAACAGATGCCTTTGGAATTGTTGCTATGGTTGCTATGACTCCTTTAGTAATTATTCAATTAATTGGTTTATTATATAAAATAAAAACAAAACATTCACTAGAAAATGAAGTAGTTCTTTCATTAGAAGATGCTGAAATTGTAGAGTTTTGTATAGAGGAGTAAAAGCTATGGAGAAACAAATACATTTAATTATTACAATTGTAGATCAAGGTAGAGGCGAACACATTGCCGCAATTTTTCACAAATACAATATTACACAGCAACTAATTTGCCATGGTCACGGTACAGCTTCATCTGAAATGCTTGACTATTTAGGGTTAGATGAACCCGAAAAAGATATTGTTATTGGTATTGCATCTAATGTAAGCTCTCACTTAGTTCTAAAAGACTTGTCAACGACTATGTCTTATTCTATCCCTGGAAGCGGTATTTCCTTTACATTACCAATATCCAGTATGAGTCTTTTCAGTTTGAAAAAAATAAATGAACAGCCAACTAATATTGATATTTCAAAGGAGGAACTACACGTGAATAACGAGAAAAAACATGAGTTAATTGTTGCAATCACTGATACAGGAGTATCAGACACTATTGTGACCGCAGCTAAATTGGCTGGTGCAAAAACAGGAACTGTAATCAAAGCAAGACAAGTACTTTCAGAAGAAGTTACAAAAATATTTGGAATCACTATTCAACCTGAGAAGAAAATTGTACTATTCTTAGTACCATCTAATGAAAAGAAAGAGATTATGACAGCAGTATCTACTGCTGTATTAAAAGAAGACTCAGAACATGGCATGGTATTTTCTATTCCTGCCCATGACGTTGTTGGTATTATGAAATAATGTCCTTAACAAAGAACTTAAACTATCTTGTATAGTGAACATAAGTCACGTCAGTGATACACATAAAACACTCTAAATAAAATGACGAAACATCATTTTATTAACTTGATTCTAGTGCGTATATAAAGATAAAAAGGTATAGGAAAATCCTATACCTTTTTATCTTTATCCATATTTAATCAAAATCTACAATTATTTATTATAAAACTTCTAGTATTTTACAATGCCTTATCTATAAATATACAATTATCATATATTACTATTATCTTTTTATAACCTGATATACTAAGTTTAAATTACAAATAAACTTTTAAGTATCATCTTACATAACTTTTTTGTTTTTATATTTTATATTATATATTTGTTATATATAATTTTATATTATACATACCCTAATAGCTTTGGTAACCATAAGCTAATTTGAGGAATGTATGTTACTAGCATTAATACAATAAATATTGCCGCAAAGTAGATTAATAACTGCTTAAATACTGTTTCAATTTTTACATTT
>CALWGN010000189.1 GCA_944380055.1 uncultured Lachnospiraceae bacterium | reverse complement strand
AAGGATATCACATATGTTCGTGGTTTCCTTGGAAGAATGTTATTTGCTGGTGATGATGGAGCGAAAAAGGTTCGTGTATTATCAGGGGGAGAAAAGGTTCGTTGTATGTTATCTAAAATGATGATTTCTGGATCTAACGTATTAATTTTTGATGAACCAACAAACCACTTAGATATGGAATCTATTACAGCATTAAATAACGGTATGATGAAGTTTCCAGGTGTTATTTTATTCTCTTCAAGAGACCACCAAATTGTACAAACAACAGCAAACCGTATTATTGAGCTATTACCAAATGGATTTATTGATAAGATTACAACATATGATGAATACTTAGCAAGTGATGAAATGGCAATGAAGAGACAAATTTATACAGCAAACGTAGAAGAATAAACGTTTTTATATAAACTCAGGAAGTTTTAAGGGTTAGAGCTTCCTGAGTTTTATATTATACAATTAAAGGTTCAAAATTTGGAATCTTTTGTGAGGAAATAATTGACGTAAATTGACTAAAATTATATAATAATTAAGAAAAGTTATTAAAAGATATTAGATATAAAAAAGAAAAAATTAGAAAAATAAGGAGTAGAGTATGACATCATTTCAGCTAAAGCTAATTGCTATTATCACAATGTTACTTGACCACATGGGATACTTATTCTTTCAAAATGTAACAATAGAATTATTTGGTCAAGAATATGAAATCTTTCGTGTAATAGGGAGAATTGCATTTCCTATCTTTGCATTTTTAATTGTACAAGGGGCAGTTTATACATCTAATTGGAAGAATTATGCAATACGACTAGGTGCATTTGCTATTATATCTGAAATTCCATTTGATTTGGCATTTCAAGGAAAGTTATTGGATGTTTCCTACCAAAATGTATTCTTTACCCTTTTGCTAGGCTTAGTAGGAATTCGACAAATAATGGAGTGGGAAGTAAAAGGGAAAAAAGGGATAGGTATTGTTATTTTTATTACACTTTCTGTTTTAGCAGAATTATTAAGATGTGATTATGGAATTTTTGGAATGCTATTTATGCTAATTTGTTATATGGGATATAAGCAAAAAACAATGCTTGCAGTATGGACAGTAGTTTATAACGCATTTGCAGGTGGAACTCAAGGCTTTGCAGGAGTAGCAGGACTATTTATTTGGCTTTATAATGGAAAGCAAGGGTTGAAAAATAAGTGGATTCAATATGGTTTTTATGCCTTTTATCCAGTGCATTTATTAGTACTAGCAGCTATTTATTATTTCATGTAATTTATAAAGAAGGGAAATAAATGAAACAGATAAAACAACAATTATGGGATAGAATAAAAGAAGATAAGTATTATTTGCTCATAACAGTAACATTACTAATTTTATATCAGATTGGGATAGGTGTATTTCCGGCAAAGAAAGCATTACTTGTAGTGGGAGTATTCACAAGTAGCTGTATTCTCTTTATACCGTATAGAAGGATAGATAAAAATAAAAAGAAGTCAGTGATTGACTTGTTATTCCAAATAGAAATACATAATTATATCTGCGTTGTAATTTTATTGTTTGGATTATTGTTTGCTTATTTTG
Organism: uncultured Lachnospiraceae bacterium; assembly: GCA_944380055.1. Lineage (GTDB taxonomy): Bacteria > Bacillota > Clostridia > Lachnospirales > Lachnospiraceae > Fimimorpha. Next base: position 10,836 of record CALWGN010000189.1, on the reverse strand, counting down.
CACCAGTATATGGAAGTCCAGATGAAAATGTTCACGGAGCAAGAGCCATTCATTTGGCAGAGGGTCATTTATTCATAGACACTAATAGAACAGCTTCTATTAATGGGATTCAATCTATTTATACAGAAGGTGTAGATAATGGAAAAAATTTATATATCTCTCAGCTATTTGATGAACCATTTGAAAGGGAAAATGAAGATACAATTATGGTAAATGGAGCAAAGTCATTTCCATTTTTATCTTATTTACCACAAGCATTGGGTATTTTGATAGGAGATATTTTAGGTGTCAATGCTGGAATTGTATTTTTATTAGGAAGGGTTGTTAATTTAATATGCTATGCTTTACTTGTTCGTCTAGCAATAAAAATAGCACCAGCATATAAAGTATTTGTTGGAGCAATAGGACTTTTTCCAATGTCTGTTTATTTAGGAGCATCTTATAATCCAGAAGCAACAGTAACAGGAGTAGGACTTATTACAATAGCATATTTTATTCAGCTATGTTATAAGAAAGAAAGAGAAATTGGGTATAAACAAATAGGAATATATACAGTACTTTGCTCTCTTATGGCAGTTGTCAAATTACCATATGCGCTGTTAATAGGATTGTTATTATTTCTTCCTAAAAAACAGTTTGAACATAAGAGGTGCTCATTATCAAGAATTGGGGCAATTGTTATTTGTGGAGTAGTAGCACTTTCTTGGCTATTGTACACGATGCATATTCCAGATTATGTTCATGAGGAGTATTTAGTATCCAATGGAGTTGATACTATGGGGCAATTAAAATATTTCCTTGCAAATACAGTATATTCCATAAAAGTTATTTTATATTCTGCTCTTATTTATACCGATAATTTGATGAGAGAATGTTTTACATTTGGTTGGTTATCTCATACATTACCAATATTATCAGTGTTTTATATTCTTTTTATGGGAGGAAATAGCTTATATTATCCAAAAGATAAAAATATTACAAATAGTATAAGAATTGGAGTTGGATTGGTAGCAGTGGGGATTTATGTTACTATTTTTGCAATACAATTTTTAAATTGGACACCAATTGGAGCAGGTAGTGTAGTTGGTGTTCAAGGAAGATATTTTGTATTAGTATTAGCCCTTCTTCCAATGGTCTTTGGAATTCATTGGGGAGAGGAAATTGATAAAGAAGCAATAGATAAAAGAATAGTAGTTACGGCATTAGTATTTCTTGCATTAGCAATACTTGGATTTTTTGCATATTTTTAATGTGTGTTGACTTTCTTATTGTAAAATGATATAGTTTCAATTAATAGAAAATTAAAAAAGATAACATCGAAGAGCAAAAATAGTACAAATAGCCTAGTTCTTACAGAGAGTCGAGCATGGTGGAAGCCGATAGAAATGCTATTTGGAATGGGTTTGTGAGATATGAGGTGAACGAAGAGTAGCCAATTCGTATATTCTACGTTACAGAATAAGAGGTTTTGCAAATAGACGTTACCTACGTAGTAAATAGTATTTGTAAAATGAATTAGGGTGGTACCACGTTTATACGTCCCTGACAGCGATGTCAGGGACGTTTTCTATTATAGAAAGCAGCAACGTTAATTAGGATTAAGGTTTCTATAAATGTTACTTTATACACTCTTTTATAAACCATTGTACCACAAAAAAGTCAGAATGATAAAAGCAAAAAAGGAGAAATATTATGTTAAATGGAAAAAAATCGCTATTTAGCGGTATGCAAGCAACAGGAACATTAACACTAGGAAATTATTTAGGAGCATTAAATAATTGGGTTACATTAGCAGATGAATACGAATGTTTTTATTCTGTAGTAGATTTACATTCTATTACAGTTCGCCAAGACCCAGCTACATTAAGAAAGCGTTCTAGAGAGTTATTAACTCTTTATATAGCAGCAGGATTGGATCCAGAAAAAAATTGTATTTATTATCAATCTCATGTGTCTGCCCATGCAGAATTAGCATGGATTTTAAATTGCTTTACTTATATGGGAGAGTTAAACCGTATGACCCAATTTAAAGATAAGGCAGCAAAGCACGCAGATAATATTAATGCAGGCTTATTTACTTATCCAGTGCTTATGGCGGCTGATATTTTATTATTTCAAACAGATGTAGTGCCAGTAGGCATTGACCAAATGCAACATTTAGAATTAGCAAGAAATATAGCCGAAAGATTTAATAACATTTATGGTGATGTATTTACAATGCCAGAAGCCTATGTAGGAAAAGTAGGTGCAAAAATCCAAAGTTTACAAGACCCACGAAAGAAAATGTCAAAATCTGATGAAAATGAAAATGCAAGTATTTACTTAACGGATGCTCCAGATGTGGTAATTCGTAAATTTAAAAGAGCAGTAACTGACTCAGAAGCTTGTATTCGTTATAGTGATGAGCAACCAGGAATTAAAAATTTAATTAATATTTATTCTGTATGTACAAATAAAACACCAGAAGAAGTTGTGAAAGAATTTGAAGGAAAAGGCTATGGAGAATTTAAAATGGCAGTTGGTGAAACAGTAGCTTCTATTTTAAAGCCAATTCAAGAAAGACAAGCAGATTTATTGAAGAATAAAGACTATATTGATGGAATTATTAAAGCTAACGGAGAAAAAGCAAATTATTTTGCTACAAAAACATTACGAAAAGTACAACGTAAAGTAGGTTTTCCAGATAGAATTCGATAAAATATATAGAAAATTTTGTTTATAAAAAATTAGTTTATCTAATATTAGGTAGAACTCTCACCTCTATAGGTGGAGGTTTCTGCCTAGATTTGACACAAATTAAGTAGATAGAATGGAGAAATAATATGGAAAAAATCGCAAGCTTTACAGTAAATCATTTAGTATTACTACCAGGAGTTTATGTATCAAGAAAAGATAAGGTGGGAGAATATACTGTTACTACCTTTGATTTGCGAGTGACAAGACCAAATATGGAGCCAGTAATAAATACTGCAGAAATTCATACCATTGAGCATTTAGCAGCTACATTTTTAAGAAATCATAAGGACTATAAGGAAAAAACAATTTATTTTGGACCAATGGGATGTCGTACAGGATTTTATTTAATTTTAGCAGGAGATTATGAATCAAAAGAAATTATTCCATTGCTAAAGGAAATGTTTGAATTTATTGTAAATTTTGAAGGTGAAGTTGCAGGGGCATCTGAAAGAGATTGTGGCAACTATTTGGATATGAATTTGCCAATGGCAAAATATGAAAAAAAAAAATATTTAGAAGAAGTATTAATGAATATACAAGAAAACCAGTTAGTATATAGTGAATAAGAGGATTAAAGACAGTATTACCTTCACTAGTCAATGTAAAAAAATAAAGAGAGCGACTAATATTTATATTATAGCCGCTCTCTTTATTTTTTCTATAGAATATTATTCTATTTATATAATAAGTATAAATAATAATAAAACTTAAGGTTAGTATAATATAGATATAAAAATAATCAATTGTACATACTATTTATGAATTTAATAGTTGAAGGGTAGATGATTATATGTTTATAGGCATATAATAAGATAATGTTTAATTAATTTCTATAAAATTGCAATAATATAACAATTTTTTGGAAAAATAAGAAAAATTATCTTTTCAAAACTACGCTAGTATGGTATACTTTCGAAGTAAAAACATAAAATGCTAGATTAAAATTATAGGAGGAAAAAAGGGTATGACAATGCAGTTAGAAGAGTGGATAAAAAATGATGCCTCCCTTCAAGAAGAAATGCTTGCAAAATATCGTCAAAAGAGAGTAAAACAAATTTTGATAGGAATTGTAGTTTGTATTGTCGGTCTGGTAGCATTGGGTATCGCAGTAGGTGCAACACCAGCAGAGATACTAAGGATACATTTTCCAGTTGGTTGTGGTATAGCAGCTTTGTATGCTCTTATTTATTTGTGGGATCTTACTCGTATTTCACAAAAAAGAATCATTAAATTATACCAAAAGGCAGCAAAATCTTGCTTTCGCTCGGAACAAGAGGAGCAGGAGTTTGTTCGAACAATGAAACCAGAAACATACAGTAAAATGTATTATTACTGGAAAACAGATTCTTTTGAACGTATGTTTATGATAAGCAAGGATTATATTGTATTTTTAACTTACCAAACAGCATATTTTATTAAAATTGCTGATATAGATAAGGTAGTTACAGAAACGATATATAAGAAAACAAACAATCACAAAGAGGCAATTGGTGTCTCTATGACAATTGAAATGAAAAAAAGAGAAAATGAAAAGAAATCAAAATCCTATAACTTGGTATTTTCCAATGGAGAGGTACTATCAGAGGCGATTGGTCTAATGGAAATGTTTTCTCCACAAGTTGTAGTAGAATAATTATTGATAAATATTGCTACATACGAGAAGGGCAATAGAAGAAAGGATAAAAAAAGTATGAAGAAAATATTAGCAATAGGTAGTTCATTATTATTAGCATGTAGTGTAATGCTAACAGGTTGTAGCACAGCACCAGATAAGGCGTATACAATTAGCATTGACGGTGTAGATATTATTGTTGGTGAAACAAAAGTAGAAGAATTTTATAAGACAGACTATATCTTAGATGCAGAAGAAGGTCAAATGTTAGAAAAAGATACTTATTATTCTTATATTCATTTCTACAATGAGGAAGAAGAAGATTGTGGATATATTAGCATTTTATCTGAAGAAGATGCACCACTAGAAGATGCAATTATTGCTGAAATTGAAATTGATAGTGATGTTGTTGATATGGAAAATGTAGCAGAAAGAATTTCTATAGAGGGTGTAAAATTATCTGAACTAACACTAGAAAAAGCAAAAGAAATGTTTAAAGGTGCAAATGTTAGTGAAGATGGTGTAACTTCTCCAACTGATAAATATTACATTGGAGTTCACTTTAATGAAGATGGTAGTTTAAAAGACTTTAAGCATGAAAGAAAATATGATGTAGACTGGAATGGCGATGGAAAATAATTAAGTAATTATTTATTTAAAATTGAGATTTTAGTATTATGAAAATTTATTACAGAAGATAAGAAATTACTTTAGTAGGATTATATATCAAAATTATTGTATATATTTATATATGATTTTGATATATAAAAGAAAAATATTTTTAGTTATGCCAGATAGGAAATATAAAAAAATATTAGCGATTGGTAGTTTAGTATTAGTACGTAGTTATGATGTAGATTGGTCTAGCTATTCATAGTATATAAGATAAGATGGTTGCTGTAGTATCAGCAATCATCTTTTTATTATAAAAAAATTCAATGGCAAATAGGAGATTTTTTAGCTTATGTAAAATAGAATTTGGATACTTAAATGCACATATTGAATATGAAAAATAATTTTGATATAGTGGAATTAAAACATACATTTGTATTTAATATAATAATACAAAGAAAAGGGGAGAACAATGAAATATTTTATTGTACAGGGAATATTAAAAGATACAGAAAAGATGACAGATGATATTATGAAAGAGCATATGGCATATACTAAGAAGGCTATGGATAGTGGTGATATTTTAATGTCTGGGCTTAAATCTGATATGAGTGGAGGCTTATTTATAATAAAATCAGAGTCATTAGAGAAACTACAAGCTTATTTGTCTAATGAGCCTTTTTATGTTTATAAACTGCAGGATTATGTGGTAACAGAATTTACACCACACTATTGTAATAAATCTCCAGAGGAATGGTTTCAACAATAATAAAGTAGCTCCTGATTTGATGACAAAAGGAGGATAAAAAACAAAAAATAAAAAAGTGTTATACACTAGTAGAGAATTCTATTTGTGTATAACACTTTTTATTTTATTCTATTAATTGTATAACTTTACAGATGAAATGAATTTATGCATTACTTAGGTTGTTTTCCGATGTAAGCTAAAATACCACCATCAACGTAAAGAATATGTCCATTTACAAAGTTAGAAGCATCAGAAGCTAGGAATACAGCTGGACCAGCTAAATCTTCTGGTGTTCCCCAACGAGCAGCTGGAGTCTTTGCGATAATAAATTGATCAAATGGATGTCTAGAACCATCTGGTTGAATTTCGCGAAGTGGAGCTGTTTGTGGAGTAGCGATGTAACCAGGTCCAATGCCGTTACATTGAATATTAAATTCACCGTATTCAGATGCAATATTCTTTGTTAACATCTTAAGACCACCCTTAGCAGCAGCATATGCAGATACTGTTTCACGTCCAAGTTCAGACATCATAGAACAGATGTTAATAATTTTTCCATGACCTTTCTTCATCATACTTGGAATAACAGCCTTAGCCATAATAAATGGTCCATTTAAGTCAATATCGATAACTTGTCTAAATTCAGCAGCTGTCATTTCATGCATTGGGATTCTCTTAATGATACCAGCATTGTTTACTAAAATATCGATTACACCAACTTCAGCTTCAACTTTAGAAACCATTTCATTTACTTGTTCTTCATTTGTAACATCACAAACGTAACCATGAGCCTTAATGCCCATTTCAGCATAAGCTGCAACACCCTTATCAACTAAATCTTGATTAATATCGTTGAAAACGATAGTTGCACCAGCCTTTGCATAACTGCTAGCAATCGCAAAACCAATGCCATAAGAAGCTCCTGTTACTAGAGCAATCTTTCCTTCAAGAGAAAAACTCTTCATATCCATTATTAAATCCTCCTTAAAATAAGTAAAAAATAGAACTTTTATGTGCCCTTGTTTAAATTATAGCACATATATTTGAAAAATGCATCTATAAAATAAGAAAAAATTGTAACTAATTCCATAAAAACATATAGAATATAAAATATTTTTTGTGAAGTTTCACATAATGAAACAAAAATGAAATATAATTTCATTATATGAAAAATTATAGAGGCATATCAATCAAGAAAGTATTGGACATTTATTTTTAATTATGATACAGTAAAAACGTTATATAAATATATACATATAAATACAAAATATAATAAGCAGAGTAGATATATGTGCGTTAAGTGCTGGCTATACAGGGAGTTGATAGCCAGACGAAAAGATGTTATATCTTGCGGTACGTATGTCGCATCCCGCTGCAATCAGATGATATTTTTATATTATCTCAATTGTGGTAAGGGTCTGCAAAGGAGGTAATTTTTTTATGGAAAAATTGGTGACTTTGTGTAAAGATTCTTACAAAGAATTTAGCAAAGTAAAAGTAATTACAGCATTAGCAATGCTAGGTGCAATCTCTCTTGTGATAGCATCATACAGAATTGATATTGGCCCATTTATACGTATTACTTTTTCAGGGATTCCCAATCAAATCGCATATTATTTATTTGGACCGATTGTAGGTGGAGTTTTTGGTGGAGCAATGGATATTTTGGCCTTTATTATGAAGCCAACTGGTGGTTATTTACCTGGATTTACCTTATCGGCAATATTAAGAGGTATATTATATGGAGTGTTCTTCTACAAGAAAAAGATGACATTTAGGAGAATTTTAGTTGCAGAGTTAATAGTTATTATTATTTGTAATTTATTTTTAGGTACTCTATGGCTGAATATTTATTATGGCAAAGCATTTTTTGCTATTCTCCCAATGCGAGCATTAAAAAATATTATTCAGTGGCCAATTAATAGCTTTTTATTATTTTCTATTGTAAAAATGCTAGAGAAGTCAGGTGTCATTAGAATGATTAAAAGTGAAAACTAATAGTGCACATAATAAAATAAATTCTTACAAGAAAAAACAGGTGTATTCTTCTTAGATTACACCTGTTTTTCCTTGTAAAAACTACTCCCTTAGGAGAATTGGAATGCTGTTTTTATAGTGTAGCTGAGTGACACTTTATTATAAATGATAGTGAAGCTTTGCTTCGGCAAGAAAATCCATATCTAATATGGAAGGCTTTTTTGCTTCCTGAACAGAGGATGTATCAAAAAGGTCAATATATTTTTTAAATATATCATTGGAAATCAGTTGATTAATGTGATGAGTAAATGTGCTAGTAAGTCCTGTAGAATCAGAACTTGTAAAGGCATCTAAAATACTCTTATGCTGCGCTATAATCTTTTTTTGTGTAGATTTATCAGATAAAGCCAAAAGTTGAACACGATAATAATCTAAAGTACGTTCATCAAGCATATGATAGCAATATTCTCTATTAGAAGCTTTATAAAAAATAAAGTGAAAATATCTATCTTCCTTTAAAAACTCTCTATTATCTAATTCATCTGATTGATATAAACTCTCTAGTCGTTGAATAGATAACTCTAACTCTGTAATAATGTTAATATTACGTTGCGCCATAGACTCCATAATAACTACCTTTTCTACACATTCCCAAAGAAATCTTTGATTTTTAGCAGTTTCTAGCTGAATAAGAGAAATCATGGTACCTCTTTGTGGCAAAAAAGTAATTAAACCATCTTTCGATAGTTGTAGTAGAGCATCTCTTGCTGGTGTACGGCCAATATTATATGTTTCGCAAATATTTTTTATACTGACAATCATTCCAGGCTTTAGCCTTAAGTCTAATATATTGTTTTTTAATATATCATATAAATTATCCTCCTGAGCAGAAGTGACACAACTCATAATCGTTCCTCCTAACTAAATTGCATAATGTCATTATATATCTTTGTTGCTTCTGCAATATTGTAATTATAATATAAAATGACATCTAGTGCAAATGGAGAACAAGGAAAAGATGTTAAAGAGAGAGAAAAATACATACCAGCAATTTCTGATAAAGCTCGAATAGTAGAGCGATTCTTTATACCTAACAAATTCCAAAGAACAATTTTTTCTGTGCGAGTGTAAATATTTTCGTCTTCCTCCTCTAGAAAATGAAAAATTTCATGTCCAAGAATTAAATTATATATGGTTTCTTTGGATACAATTTCCATTGTTTCTAATGATTCAACCGCTTTTTTAATTGGTTCTTCCATAATATCAATAGTATTAGGTGGAGTAAAGAGGGCAAATAGCACTCTATCTGCAATTTGCCCCTTAGAAACAGAGTTTACTTCTAATCCTAGTTGCTTTGCTATCTCTTTTGGATTATTTGTTCCAAAATGTTCCATCGCCCATACCGCTTTTTGGCGTCCACAGGAAATTGCTTTTTCAATCATTTCCTTTTTTTGAGAATCACTTACTTTATTTTTTAGTGGATCTCTAGAGAAAGCGTACATACCCCAATTAATATCGGAAACATTAGATAAGTTTTTGACCATTTCTTGTAAAGTAATATGTTTCATAATAATTAACTTTGCTTTATATTTGCAGCAACAATAATAACTTCGCTATCTGGATCCATAGAAGAAACTTCTAAATCAGTTAAAAGCTCTAATTGTTCAAAATCAGTGGCAGAGAAGTCCATGACTCTTGCACCTAAACATAAATAATAATCAGGTCTAGCAATTAGTTCTGTTTGATATACAGCCATGTCATCCCATAATTGTTTCATTCCATCTAAATACTTAGCAGCAGTAGTTTTGATACACATACCACGAGCACGCTGAACTTTAATAAATCCTTTTTTATCAACGATGCGGATTGGTCCAGCAGTTCCATCAGAGGTTTTTTCTCCAAATACATAGAAGTATTTTGTTTTTGCCATTAGCTTAATTTGGTTTATAGGTAGGCGCATATCTTCAGCAGCAAGTTCAGCAGCTTCTTGTTCGGTACATTCTTTTAATAAGTCGGTTGCCTTTACTTCCGTAGAACCAGTAGCAATAGCAGTAACTTTAGATGTTTGTGGGTCAATTTCAATATGAATTTCAACAGAATCAGCAGTAGCACCAGATTCAATTGCCTTATTTAAAGCTTCTTGTTTCAGTGCTCGAATATCTTCTTTTGATGGTGATGGAATAATACGTTCTACAACATCACGAACCATAGAAAGAGCAACACCAATGGAAGAAATAACTTCCGCATTTTCAGGAATAGAATATTTTACACCCATTTTTTCACTAAAGTAAATAATAAGTGAAGAAGCACCACCACCTACACCTACAAGAGAAATTTGATCTTTTTCTAATTTATATTTTTCAGCTAAAGAAAGAATCACAGGTTCAATTTTAGCATAAGCCTTTTCCATAATTTGTTTAGCAATATCTTCTACCGTAGTAGAGCAGTAATCAGCAAGAGCTTGCATAGCCTTACGAGCAGACTCTACCTGTCCATAAGAGAAGTGTTCTGGCTTAATAAGCCCAAGAACATTTGCTGCACAAGAGTTAGTAATAGTAACAGCAGAACCGTCTTCTAAACGAATGCGAACATAATCTTCTGGATCTCCTGGTTTTGGAGAGAAGAACTCTACCTTTGGTCCACGGATTTTATCTGTATCTGTAAAGACTGCATAATCAAGGCCTGCAATATGAGCAGAACGAGGTCCTACATCAACGATTCCACTCTTGTTGGCACGAACCATAGATCCACCAGCAACTCCAAGAACACGTACATCAAGAGATGAAATATAAGTAGCATGTCCGCCTACAATTGAATAGTCAATGGCTGGACGACCATTTTTAATAACACCAATATTGGTTGTTGTTCCTCCTACTTCAAAGTATACACCATTAGAAGCTCGCAAATACATTAAAGATCCCATAACAGAAGCAGCAGGACCAGATAACATAGTAAGAACTGGTCGTTTCTTCATTTCTGTAATTTCCATAACACCACCGTCACCTCTCATAATCATAAGAGGAACGTTAACACCAGCTTCTCTTACAGAAGTTTCTGTAGAAGTAGCAGTATCTAACATTTTTGGAAGAATGGATGCGTTAATAGCAGCTGTTCTTGTACGGCGAGTAAGACCATATAGCTTTGTAATATC
>CALWGN010000188.1 GCA_944380055.1 uncultured Lachnospiraceae bacterium | reverse complement strand
ATTTGAGTTTGTGGAAACTAACTTGAATAAATTAGCAAGTAGAAATAATAGTTAAAAAGTTGGAGGAAAAAATGAAATTTTTTGAAAATAAAAAAATTTGGAAGAAAATAGTAATAATGCTCCTTTTAGTAATGTTTTTCCAATTTGCTTTTATTACACCAGTAAAAGCATCTGCAGAAGAGGTTGGAGGAACATTATTGAGTCCAGTAATGTCACTTGTAGTGGGATTAGGTGATGGAATTATGGATGTTCTTCATGATTTTATCATGGGGCAATCAATGTCAGGAATAAATGTTGATTTAGAGCCAGATACACCATTGCTTGAAAGAATATTAAAAATTATAGGAGCAGTTGTGGTAGGTATAGCTACTGTAGCTTTAATAATAGCAGTTCCACGGATTAGGAGCAGCACTTCTTACAGCGATAAAAGCTGTTGCATCTTTTATAGCAAGTACGGGAGGAATAGCACTTATAGTAAAAGGAACAGCTTTATTTGCTGCATCTGCAATCTTAAGTAGTGGTTATAAAAATAATATGTATTTACCAATGTATTCAATTTCACCAGAAGAAATTTTTAAAGGAGATATTTTATTATTTGATATTGATTTTTTTAATCCGCAAGATAATATAATGGTTAAAACAAAAGTTGTACAAGATAATAATGGGCAAGAAGTAGAGGTAGGGGAAAATGAATATGACTTAAAAAATTTCGATGTAACAACATTACCAGAAAATGAAAAAGTGAAATATTATTTTTATAGGGATGAAAACAATCAAGAAGTAGTTACATCTAGGCAAAATACTTCTTTAGAATTACAAAGTTTAGTAAGTCAGTGGTATACAGCGATAAGAAATATTGCTATAGTATTATCTATGTCAGTATTACTATATGTAGGAATACGAATGATGCTTTCAACATTGGCTCAAGATAAAGCTAAATATAAACAAATGCTAATGGATTGGGTAGTAAGTATATGTTTATTGTTTTTTATGCATTATTTAATGGCTTTTTCAGTATACTTAGTTAATACATTTACAGATATGATTAATTCTGCAAATGCTGAAACGGAAGAAACAGGTCAGATATATTCTTTACAGGATGATGAAAATGGTTATATTTCTCAAAAAATAAAAGATATGGGATTACCAGAATCAGAATTTATTGATACTTCAACAGATCCAGCAACTATATTGTGGCCGACTAATGTTATGGGATCAATGAGATTAAGAGCACAAGTTAGTTATGGAGATCTAGCTTTTGCAGGATATAGTTTATGTTTTATTATATTAGTTTTACTTACAGTATATTTTGTATATATATATATGAAAAGGGTATTATATATGGCTTTTCTAACAATGATAGCACCATTAGTAGCTTTAACATATCCGATAGATAAAATTAGTGATGGACAAGCACAAGCATTTAATAAATGGTTAAAAGAGTATATATTTAATTTACTTATTCAACCTTTACATTTATTATTATACACTGTATTAATAACATCTGCATTTGAATTATCTTCGCAAAATATGTTATATACTTTAGTAGCAATTGGTTTCTTGATTCCAGCAGAAAAGATAATGCGTAGTCTATTTGGATTTGAAAAAGCAACAACACCACCTTCAATGGCAGGTGTAGCTGTAGGAGCAAGTTTATTAAATACAGGATTACAAAAGGTATTACATAGTGGACCAGCAAAAAAAGGTGGAAATAGTGGAAGTGGAATTAGTGGAGATGGTTCAAATTCATCATCTTCCAGTGTAGGAAATCATAGTAGAGATTTATTAAGTGCATTTTTAAATGGTAATGACGGTAACCCAAATGGAAGTCAAGGAGGAAGTGCAGATACTAGTGGAATGGATAATAGTATTGATGATAGTGATGATTCTTCAGGAGGAGATGATTCAGGAGGAGCTGGTAGCACAGCTAAAGCAGTTGCAAAAATGGCTGGTAAAGGAGTTAAAAAGATAGCAGGAGCAACAGGAAGAGTTGTGAAAGGAGCAGTTAGTAAAGTACCAGGATTAGCCAATACAGCAATGAAAATAAAAAATAGTCCAGTTGGTACTGTAGCAGGAACAACTGGTAAACTTACAGGAGATGCATTAAAAGCATATGCAAATACTAAATCAGGAAAAAGAGTTATTAGTACAGTACGAGGTACAAAAGATGTAGCAAAATATTTTGCTAGAAGGGGAATTGATAAAGCAAAAACAGGAATACCAAAAGCTATAAGGACAGGAGTAAGCAAAGCACCTTCAATTGCAGCAGGAGCAGCTCTAGGTGTTACAGCAGGAGCATTAGGAACAGGACTTGCTATAGCATCAGGAGATCCAGGAAATTTATTAACATATGGAGGTGGAGGAGCTTTAGCAGGAGCTACTTTGGGTAAAGTAGGATTTAATGTTTCTCCAAGAGATACTAAATCAGCAACACAAATAGCTGCAGAAAGAGCATTTTTTGGAGATGAAGAATACGAAAAACGTGAACAAGAAAAAGCAAAGAAAGATTGGAAAAAGGACTTAGATAAAAGAGAGGAACTAGAACGACATTTAGGACATCAAAAAGTAAAAGAACTATATAGATCAAAAGAAATTGATTATTATATTGACAATGGTATCACAGATACAAAGACAATTGTAGCAATGGAAAAAGTAAGAGAAAAACATAAAGATGAAGACATTGATAAAATGATTTCTTATCAACAAGCTCGTGATATTTCTGGAAATGGTACTAAGAAAATGGATGGTAAAAAAAGAGGAGAAATGATTAGTGACTATAAGAGCCAGTTTATGGATAGAGGTGTAAATGAGAAATCAGCAGAAAACACAGCTAAACATATAGCAAAAATGGTAGATGAAATAAATGTAGAATATGGAAAATTATAAGAAATATATGTATTATAAACTTATAATTTGAACATAATTTTACCGAATTAAAATTAATACATGAACAAAAACGCGACATGTAATTAAATTATAATGCTAGATTATATTAATCATGTCGCTTTTGTTAAAACTATAGGAAATTACATTTTTTGTAATTAAAATGGTTATATATAGGAATATATATAATTGCATATATATTATACTATGTGAAATTTGACAAAAGAATAATAATGCAAGTTTTAAAATATTACAAACATATAAAATATAAAAAATTCAGTCTAGTTTTTAACTAGAACAAGACATTATAAAAGATTAAAGAATCTTCAAAAAAGGAGAATTCATATATGAATAAGTTTATTAGATGGTATAATCAAAATAGAAAAAAAGTATGGTCAATATTAGGAATAATAGTTATCATAATAGTAGTAATACAATTAATTAATAATTATTATAAACAAAAAAATGAGGAAGAAATAAGTGATAGTAATGAAGTACAAAATATTACATTAAATGAAAATTATAATAATATAAGAGTTGATGATAACAATTCAGTACTATCAGGAAATGCGATGTCAAGTACTCAAGAGGAACAAATACAGATAATAGATACATTTGTTGATTATTGTAACAGAGGGGATGTAGAAAGTGCATACCAATTAATAACAGATGAATGTAAACAAGAGATGTATCCAGAATTAGATAATTTTACAAATAGCTATTATAATGAAACTTTTGCAGATTCAGAAAAAAATGTATCAGTAGAAAATTGGACAGGTAATATCTATAAAGTGCAAATAAATGAAAACATGCTAGCTACTGGAAAATACTCAAAAGAAACAACTAAACAGGATTATATAACTGTAGTAGAGACAGATGATGAACAATACAAACTAAATATAAATGGATATATTGAGAGAAAAGAAATAAATAAAACCAAAGAGGAAAATAGAATTAAAATGACTGTTAAATATTCAGATACATATATGGATTATGAAAAATACACAATAGAGATTACAAATAATTCTAATACAACAATTTTATTAGATGACAGAGCAAATGTAGAGGCAATGTATATAAGCGATGAAAATGATATTCATTATCCAGCATATACACATGAGATAAATAATGCAGACTTACAAGTAAACCCTAGGGAAACAAAAGAGATAACTATAAAATATTATAACAAATATGGTTCAACTAAAAATATAAACAAATTAGCATTTTCAAGAATGATATTAAATTATGAAGCATATGAAATATTTGAAAATAAGAATTTATATAATGATTATGGAGTATTTGAAATTGAAATATAATTATTGAAATTTTAAAATAGGAGAAATAATATGGAAAGTATCCAAGAAAAAATAAGAAAAATAAAAATAGTAATAAAAAAATTATTTAAGCGTACATGGAAATTTTTTATAGTAATACCAGTTATTGTTATTATACTTTTAGGAGCATCATTATATCAAATTAAATTAGATGATAGCAAATATAAAGAGGATGAGTGGTCTAATACGCAATATGCTGCTAGTGAGTATATTAATAGCACATCAATAGATGAAAACGGAAATATATCTACAACTATGACCCCAGAAGCGTTGTGGGATAAATTAGAAGAGGAACATAGTAGAGTTATATATTATTTAGATGGTCCAGAAGATTTAGCTAAATTGATGAATGCACAATTAATTACGCAGTATTTAGATACTAGGAAAAATCCAGATGAGAAAATAGACTGGGATAAAGTAACAGATATTACATCAACAGATGTTCAAGGTATTATTAAACTAAAAAGAGCTACAGATGATGGACAAACTAAAACAATGACATATGTAGACCCAGAAACTTTCCAGTCATATATAGATAGTTATAATAGTACAGGAAGTGACAGTGATAGAGAAAGAGCGCTAAGCCATTTTACATTAGACAAGACAGTTACAGGTACAACAGTTGGAGGAGAATTGCAAGTAATTAATGGTGTAAGTATGACAGAATTAACAACTAGTGGAAGAGTAACATTCTATAATGGTGATGGATCTCCAACAGAAGGAGGACCAGAAGATAAACATGGTCAACCATTAGCTGACGGAAAATGTGCATCTAAAGAATTAGCACCAGATGAAAGTGTTATATATATTGAAACTCAAGAGTCAGGAGATGCATCTTTTGCAAACGGAAAATTCTTTTATGTATGTGATACTGGAGGAGGATTACAAAGTAATCAAATAGATGTCTATGCTAATGTAGGTCAATCAGAATTAAATACTGCACCATATGGTTCAACAAATAGTGCAAAAATATATTTAGTAGAAGAAGATGTTACTTGGGAAGAATACCAAAGTAAATATTATAATAAAACTGTAGGAGATGGCACAGAAAATACTGATAATACACAAGATAATACAAATGAAACAGGTGATACTACGGCAGACGAAGATAAAGAACATCTATTATATTGGCCAACAGATGGAACAAATATATCATCAGATTTTGGAAATAGAGAAGCACCTGTAGATG